>CALXTZ010000139.1 GCA_944391545.1 uncultured Alphaproteobacteria bacterium | reverse complement strand
AGAACTTATTGCAGTAATTGCAATACTTGCTATATTAATTTTATTAGCAACGGGGATTTTTATTAATGTTCAGCGGAGTGTTTTGGAAGGGCAATTTAATAATTTGGTTTTAGATATTCAGAATAAAGCAGAGGAATATGCAGCTGATTTAGGAACAACTGACGTTATATATATTAATGTCGATTATTTGATTTCTCAAGGTTATATTCAAGCTGATGATGGCAATAATTTGTATGATCCAAGAGATAATACAAAAATGAATTGTTATATGATTCATGTTATATTTGAAGATGGTGAGTATAAGGCTGAGTTACAAGAAAAATCAGAAAATGAAGATGGAACTTGTGATATTTCCCAAATAGATACGGGTGTAGTCGATTTATTATGTAATGGGACAGCTTGTAATAACGGTTGGTATAATAAAGATGTAGTATTAAATATTAGTGGTTTATCTGATGATGTACTAAAAAATAGTACTGTTGAATGGACTAGTTTGTTAGGAACATATGAATTTCAAGAAGCTGGAAAAGATAAAACTTTGACAGTAAGTCCAAGCACGGTTTTAAATACTACATATAATGTAACAATTGTAACGGAAGATGAAACGTATACTATTGCTAAAAATATACGAATAGATAAAGAAAATCCAGTGTTAATTTCTCAAGAGTTGGAAATTAATTATTCAGGTAATCAAGAGTTAAAGATAGATGCTAGTGATATGAGCGGTTCTGGTTTGGCTGGGTTCGCAATTACTAGTGGTGATTGTGCTACTGCTAATTATATTAATGGTAGTGTACCAATTAACCAAGCTGGTAGTTTACATGTATGTATGAAGGATAATTCGGGTAATATAACTTCAGAAGATATTTATATAAATCAAGTAACGTTTAATTATAATAATACATCTAGTAATACAATTACGAAGGTGCCTGTTTATTTCTTGGATGAAAATGCAAATTATCCTTTGTTAGATCCAGAGAGAAATGGTTATACATTTGATGAATGGGTAGATAGTAATGGTGATAGAGTTTATAGTTTCGAAGAATTAGAAGATGGTGATGAAGTAAACGCTACTTGGGATATTATAGATGTAGAAGTGCCAGTCGATAAGATTGATAAGGATTCTGTTGGTGTTTTAATTGAAAATAAAATAAATATGATATTAGTACTAGATGTTTCAGGAAGTATGAGTGGTAGCAATTTGTCTAACTTAAAAGAAGTTTCAAACAATCTTATAAACAGTATGTCTTTTCAAGCAGGGTCTACTATTTCGATTGTAGAGTTTGAATCTAGTGCTAACATATTATTAGAAGCTGGAACTAGCTCTGGTGAAGCAATACAAGCCATAAATGGTCTTAGTGCTAGTGGTGGAACTGATTTTGGAAATGCTTTAAGTAAAACGGAAACTGTTCTTAATGGAAATACATTTAATAAAGATGAGACTTTTGTTATTTTTGTTAGTGATGGAGTAGATAGTGATTATAGTGGAGAGTATGCTTCTAAAGTAAAATCAATGGTTAATACTGTTTATGCAATTGGTATAGGTAGTGGGGCAAATGCTACAAAATTACAAATGATAGCATCAAGCGATTGTTACTTTAATTCTAGCGATGGACTTGATAGTTTGAAGGAAATATTTACAAAAATCCAAGAAGAAATAAGAGAAGAGGTAACTATTAAAAGTAATAACGGATTAATAGAGCTTCCAAATCTTTATGTAACAACTGAATATCCATTTATTTTAAATGTTGGTAATGGAGAAATGCAATTTCCTTCGATAAGTAGTATTTCTGATATATTGACGATAGTTAATGGTACATATTATTTAGATTTAGTTAAGGTTGATAATAAATATAAATTAAATGGAAATGTTGATATAATTAATTTTACTTATTATTATGGTTAGGAGGACATATGCAAGATATAAATAAGAAAATAGTCATATTTACTTTAATTTTGTTAATTTTGATTGGAACTATTACATTTGTTTTGATAAAGGGGATTAATGAAAGAAATAGTGAACCTTTAATTGGCATCGATGGTGTAAATTTTACATTAAACAATATTAAAGATAATTTTTTAAATAGTGAATATGCTCAAAATAATGATTGTACTGGAAGTGTTTCTGAAGATACAATATTAATTACATGTAATAGTAATAAATATAATTTTACTTTTAATAAGTTTGAATTGGAGTTAGATTCTTCTTATGAGGAAAGTAAAGAAGTTTTTAAATACATTGTAAATACAATAGAAGAGTTACATGGATATCAAGATGATGAATATTTAGAAACTATGGATAAATTTTTTGCTGGAGAAGTTGCTATTACTGGGTTAGAATATATTAATAACAACGGTAATAGGCATTATTCAGTTTATGTCTTAGAACAATTAGATAAATATGAAGCAAATAATATTGAGACTACTACAGTTATAAAAGATATAACAGATAATGATTATATTTTTCAAAGTCTTGGGTATACAATTAATAATATTGAAGTTATTAAAGATGATGATGAATATTTAGTTATTTTTTCTGGTGTCATTGGTGGGCAAGAAACTTATGATGTTGTGTTTACTGTAAATTATTATGATGATAATAATAATTTAATTACTACTCAAAACATGGATTTAAGTACGCATGATGCATATGGAAATCCTTATTTGGGTTTTGTCGTTACTGAAAGATTAGAAAATCAAAATATTTATGATTCAATAACTAAGTATAGTATTAGTTTAGCAAATTAGGGAGTGGTTAAATGAAAGTTCGGGTAATCAGTGCAATAGTTGCAACTGCTATTTCTATTCCTTT
>CALXTZ010000138.1 GCA_944391545.1 uncultured Alphaproteobacteria bacterium | reverse complement strand
GCACCCGGCGTTTGGGGCTGCGCCCCGGTACGATGCAAACGGACCCAAAACCTGATTTTACAAGTCAAGCATTGTCATCCGCTCTAGGAGGCTCACGGCGTTTGCGTCTGTGCCCCGGTTCGATGCAAACAGACTCAAAACCTGATTTTACAAGTCAAGCATTGTCAGCCGCTCTAGAAGGCTCCCAGCGTTTGCATCTGTGGCGCGATGCGATACAAGGTTTCCCCTGGCCTGATTTCATCGTACCGCCGACTTCCATGATCCGCCCAAGGCCCTGCCGATGGTTCCCCAAAGATCGGCCTGCACGGCTCCCGGACGTACAGGGCCGCAGACCTGGAACCTCATAAAGTGATAAAGCAGCTGAAACCTGGCCGCCGACAGGACTTGGCGAGGACGACAGCAGTCAGCGCAGTACCAGATGAATCAGTCCCCATAAAACGATGCATCGTACCGCGCCGCAGGCGCAAACGTCGTGTGAGCAAGGCGTGTTTGCCGCCGGCGGGAGTGTATAAAGAGCGGCCAGAGTTCATGGTACCCAGTAAAGCTTTTTGCCAAGCTTTTTCTCGAAAAAGCGGGGTGATTTGTAAAGTTTGCATTATCCGAAACCGCTTTTTCCGGTGTTGTCTGATTCTAAAATCCCACAAAATTCACCGTCACATTTAACGGCACATCACCAATTATTCAACTTTCCGTTTTGTCTTGTGCTTTCTGCTGTCGTCTGTGTATGTTGCGGTTTTGCAGACCCCACCGGGATTGTGTGTCAGGCTCTGGGCTTTGGTCAAAACAAAAAGGACGCTGGCCTTTGTGGGGCTGGCGTCCTTTGCTTTATGCTTTTTTCTTTTCGCCCGGTGGAGTCTGCAAGGCGGCCCAGACCATCGAGGCGGCCCGGTTGGCTGCTGTCTGGTTTGTATGCGTGTAAACAGCCAGTGTTATGGATATCTGCGCATGGCCCAGACACTGGGCGACGGCGGCCACGTCTGCCCCCTGTGCTATAGCAAGGCTGGCGAAGCTGTGCCGCAGCTTGTGGGCGTGAAAGTCCTCTATCCCGTACCGCTTGCCCATCTGGGCAAAATGGGCTGTAATGCTGTTGGGGTTCATGGGTTCGGTGCTGTGTGGCCGGGCAAATACCCACCGCACGGTGACCGGTTGCTCCTGGCGAAGCTGGCGCAGCAGGTCCAGCACATCGGGCGGAACCAGGACGGCCCGTTCTCTGCCGGTTTTGGGGTGGTGGTGTATGTGCCGCCTTTGCAGGGCTGGAGATTGCGCCGGATGGTTATTTCCCCTGTGTCAAAGTTCACACAGTCCCATTGCAGCCCGGCGGCCTCCCCCCGGCGGATACCGGTAGAGGCCAAAAGCAGCACCAACGCCCGCCAGGTCAGCGGCTCCCGCTGGATGGCCTGGAAGATCGCCTGTAGTTCATCCGCCGTATATGCCAGCTCCTGCCGCTCTATTTTGGTATCTTTGGACGCCGCCGGGCGGCGCGCCTTTTTCATGGGGTCATGTTCCAAAAGGCCGTCCTGGACAGCCGCTTCAAAGATCGCCCCCGTGATAATCCACACCAGTTCCTGCGTGGCCTCTGCATACCCTTCAGCCTGGACGTTATAAAACAGGGCCGTCAGCATGGGCGGGGTTATCTCCCCCAGCAAGCTAGGCCCCAGCGCCGGCAGGATATGCAGCCGCAGGGCGCTTTCATATACCCGCATGGTATTGCGGGCACTGCTGGCCCGCTTCTGGGGCAGCCATACCCGTTCGGTATACTGGGCGAATGTCTGGACCTTTGCAGCCTTTGCGGCGGCCCGGCGGGCTTCTTCCTGGCGTTCCCCGCGGATCAGCACCCGCCCGCCTTTTAAATCGTTTTCCAGCTGGGCGGCAAACTTCCTCAGTTCCCGCTGTGTGGTTTTCGCGCTCCATGTGGGTTCCGGCCTGAATGTGCGATACACCCGGTGGCCTCTGCCGTCGCTGGCCTGGACCTGGTAGACGGTGCGGCCTTTGCTGTCGGTTTTCTGTTTAATGCTGGCCATCCGGTTCAGACCCCCCTTCGACAGTTTCATAGTCGATGCTTTGTTCTTCCGGCCCGTCAATCCGCCATGAGACCGGCAACGTAATCCCCGGGCTTCGATACCTGGCAATCTCAACTAATTCTCTAACCCGCTCAAGTGCTACCTTTTGACCTTCAAGATTAAGCATCTGAACCGCTTCACTTATTAGGTCAAGATTTTCCTCTTCTGTCCATAAATCAAAATTTTCTAGTTGGTCAATTTCTTTGAAAGAAAGAGAATTGCGAACCTTGTCAAAATAATTTTGGTTTTCTGCAGGAGTTGGTAGAAAATAAGTGATATTCGTTTCGAGCGTTTCCGCTATTTTCCGAAGTGTGTCAATTCGAGGTTCGCGCAATCCTTTTTCATATTGTCGTATAGTAATGGGTGCAAGACCCACCTTTGCAGCAAGTTCGGCCTGTGTCAGACCAGCCCTATGCCGCTCTATTGCAATTCGCCTGCCGATCGTGGCCGCCGCGTTGTTACGTGGTTTCATATCATTGCCCCCCTTGAAAGCAGTATACCACGCTTTCTACTCCGATTCAATACGAATCCTGTGCGTACACTTGACAGATTCGCAATGAATCGCTATAATGCGTTACAGGGATTCAAATTGAATCGGATGTGATTCAGACGAAACTCAGCAAACGAAAAATGGAAATAGCCCTTGCAAAGTCCGGACTGTCGAGTTATGCACAGCTGGCCCGCAAAATGGGATGCAATGCACAGAGCCTGTACACCACGATGAGTCGCAATAATTGTCGACCCGCTACCGTTGGCAAAATCGCCAATGCGCTGGAAGTACCGGTGGAGGATTTGGTGGAGGTGACGAACGAATGAGAAAACGAAACGCAGCACCTGACGCCCCTTTTCAGCGCCCGGCGGATGCGGCCCGGATTACTGGTATTCCTGTTTCGCACATCCGGGCGGGCACCCGTGACGGCTCTATTCCCTGTCAGTGGTTTGGCCGGTCTTGCCTGGTAAATATGCCGGCATACCTGCGGCAACTGGGGGTTACAGAGGCCGCCGGAACAGAAATCAGCACCGGGCCAGAGAGTCCCGGCGATAAATGAGCACAAAAAAGCCGCCCTTGCGTTTTCCACGCACGGACGGCAGCTGACGGCCTATCAGCACCATAAAACTTGTTTTTATTTTATCACACATGGAGACCAAAACCAAGTGAAAATTGCAGACTTTTTACATACAAAGTCCCGGCTTTCACCCAAGCATAATGTTCGGGGGTAAAGATGGGAGACGACCGAAAAAATGAGCCGAGAGACTATTTTTTGATGCTCCCGGCCAGCGTTGCCCGGCGATGGTTTGACCCGGCGGTATTGTATGCCGAAATACTTTCACTGTCTCGGAACGGGACTTGCGTGGCCTCTGACGCTTTTTTTGCAGAACGGTACAGTGTCGACCAGAGAACAGTAAGAAATGCGCTCAAGAGTCTTGAGTCTGCCGGACTGATTGAGAGAAAGCGAGCCGGATCAGCGGCCCGGGAAATCATCGTCAAGGGCGAACTTGTGGACGGAAAAAATCTTCCGATTACCCGGAAAAATCTTTCCGATGACGCGGAAAAAATTTTCCGAATAGTAATATAAGCTTAGTAAATAGCTTAAGCAAGCAGGCATTGCCCACAGATCAAGAGGTTTTTCAATATGCCCAAAAGATTGGGCTGGCTATGGACGCCGCCGAACGGTTTATCCGGCAGATGGAGGCTGACGGCTGGCAGATTGATGGGCAACCGGTCAGAAGCTGGAAAGCTTTATTGAAAAGCCGCTTGCAGTGGCAGACAGAAAACGAAAATGGAGGAGTGACCCAAAATGAGCCAAAACCAGAGCCAGAACGGCGCTTTGGAATCCACTTGTAAAGTCCCGTACACGCTCACGCTTGCCCAACGAATGAACCAGCACGACCCGAAGCGATACCCGGACAACCCGTGTCCCTCTTGCAACGGGTCCGGCTGGCTATATGAATATGCCTTTGAGGACCCGACGGGGGTCAAAGCGGGGGACCAGGGGTGCCGCGTGCCTTGCCCTGTCTGCTACGACCGCAAACACGCCGCAAAGAACCGCCTTGCTTCTGGCCTTCCTGAAGAGCTGAAGAATAAAACTTTGAAAGGCTTTGAATGTTCTGAACCCTGGCAACGGCAGGCCCTTGAAGCTGCTGTATCTTTCGCCAAAAACCCGGAGAGGCTGCTCTTCCTTGGTGGGCAAAGTGGGTGCGGGAAGTCCCATCTGGCCGCCGGGATTATCTACCATGTATCCGAAAGCGGCTCCCAGCCCCCGCTTTATTACAGCTGGCCGGAGCTGCTGGCAGCCGTCCGGCGGTCAAGCCGAAACTGGCGGGCCGATGATGTTCGGGACCTTGTGAAAGATTGTCGGGCAGTCGTTGTCCTGGATGATTTTTTAGCGGCACCGAATGGCCGTCCATCTACTGCCGCACTCGAAACCGCGTTTGAAATTATCAGCGCCCGAACCGCCAACAAGCGGCCAACCGTGCTGGCCAGCCCTTATACTGCTGAAGGGATTAACGGATTTTATTCCGTTTTGTTCAAGAAAATTTCCCGCGCCGCCGGGGATCGCTTGATTTCCATTGACCCGGACGAAAGAAAGGATTTTTCGATGGCGAAAGTTGTTTGATACAAAGACAACAGATCAGGCCGCCCGCAGCCCCGCAGCTGGAAGCCGCCAAAAAATAGCCACAGCGGCACATAAACGCCGATTGTATTTGACAAAAACACTTGTATTTGAGAAAGCGAGGATTACTATGTTTTACCTGAAAGACAACGAAAAGAAGCTCCCCATTACCTGTGACAACGTCTATACCACCTGTCCCCAGTGTGGCCGGGAGCACAAGGTTGACTTGGAGGAAATTCTGGAAAGTGGGGAGCATGACCTGGACACCACACAGGTTTATTGCGAAGAATGCTCGGCAGAACGTCAGGCCCACCGGCAGAACTCGACCCCCGGCGGCGCTTACGAAACGGTGCAGGCCATTGCCCAGCGATTCCGGGTAGACGTGAAAGTGGTGCAGGACATTGTCCGCAGCGGCATGGCAGCCGGCCTTTCTGCGAATGCCTGTTTTCTGGGGGCGCGGCTGGCGTTGTCTATGGCGACCGGCGACAGTGAGCTTTTCAGCGTCGAGGAAGTGGCCGATTCTCTGGGCTGTTCCGTTGAAGAGACGATGAATCAGCTTCATGCTGAAGGCGTCGAGCCTGTCACAGTGGCCACGTCTCCCATCTTCCGGGCGGTCATTGAAGATGTGAAGCGGGAACGCGGCTTGAATGAGTAAGTGCACCGCCAGCAGATCGGCCCCGGCGGGTTGTTGCGCAAGCCCACAAATAAAGGCCCGTAGACGCCGCAAGGCTTCAAGGTATGAAAGTTATATGCCGAATCCTTGAAAAGCCTCTACAGAGGCCCGCAGCCGCCGCCGGGCGTGCTTTGATGGCTACGGACCAGAGCAAAAGACAAAAACAGTGAGTCACCGCAAGCCCTTTGACCCTAAACAGAGGCCAGAGGGCTTTTCTTCATCATCCTTTTGTTTCAGCTGTGACGAGAGCAAAGACACCACAGAAAGGGGATCACAATGCGCACAGAGATTACATCGACCGAACGGCAGGCGGCAAACGCCGCCCTTGCAGCCCTGGCCGCCGCCGGGAACGGTTTTGCTTTGGGCCAGCTCTGGGAAATCAATCAGGACTTTGTGGGGCAGCAGGTGTGGAAGTGGTACGCCCGGAACCAGGGCACCGCGCAGGCGCACGGCCTGACGTTGGAGGACCTGAAACAAGAGGGCTTTTTTGCTGTGCAGTACGCCGCAGAGCATTACAGCCCGGAAAAAGGCAGCTTCACAACCTATCTGTCCTTGTCCCTTCAAGGGCAGATCGGCAAGGTGCTTCGGGGCGCACATATTCGCCTGGTAACCGCAGAGGATGGCCGGGAGGTGCAAGTTTCGGCCGACGTTCTGAACGGCTGTGCAAGCCTGGACACTCCCTTGAACGATGATGACGCGGGCGGGGACACGCTGGCCCTTGTCCAACCGGACCCGGCAGCGGCGGCAGCCTTTGAGGCGGCAGAGGACGATATTTGCAATAAAGAATTGCGGGCCATTCTGGAAAACGCTATTGACGAATTGCCAGCCCAGGAAGCGGCAGCCGTGCGGGGCGTTTGCCTGAATGAAAAAGCGCCGGCTGACGTTGCAGCCGCTGAAGGTGTCACCGTTAAGCAGATCAGCCAGGCCAAAACAAAAGCCCTGCGCAAGCTGGGCAAAAATCCGCAGATCAGGCGCTGGCATGATGCCGTTATTTCTGTGCAGGCGTGGCGCGGCACCGGCTGGGGCGCATGGAACCACAGCGGCAGCGTGGAAGAGCGCGCGGTCGAATACCTGGAAAGAAAGGAAGAACAAAGGGCAGAGGCCAAAAGGGCCGCACAGATGGCCCGGAGCCTGCGAGAAGAAGCGCGGAGCGAATAAACCCCAACAGGAAAGGCCGGCCCAGATTTGGGCGGGCCTTTTTCTGCGGGCGGCTTTATGTCAACCAACAGAAAAGCCCGCCGGCTGAGTGGATCAGCGCCCCGGCGGGGCAGGGGCCAGGGCTAGGGCTTTGGGGCTTATGCTGCTGGATCAGCGCCCCGGAACCGGTGAAAGGCGGCTTTTTAAAAGTCCGATAAATAGGATTTTGTTACACGACAACGCGCGCGCGTATAAAAGCCGTATCTTTCCCCAGCTTGTTGGGGAAGCCAATTTCAACACGACAACGCCCGCGCATAAGGCCGGGCGTCGGATTCCCACTTTAGAAATCCGGTCAGACTCAGAACCATACTCAAACCGCCTTGCGTTCTGGGCAATGTGGTTTTGCTGTTGTTTGGACCGCCAAAACGGAAGCGTTGGGCGTAATGGGCGGCAAATCCAAAAACGGATTGGCTGACCCGGCGTTTCACCGACTCAGGATCGGCAGCACCCCGGCGGCATAAAACTTCAACCCGCGCAATTTTGCGCCGGTTGGAACCCTCAAAAATGAGGAGTCCACAGGCCCGCTCAATTTTGAGCCGGCTGGAACCCATGGCACCCCGAAGGCAACCGGCGGCGGGGGTGGTGCGGGAAATTTCCGGCCCCTTTGCCGCAGCAGCCCAGGGGCACCCGGCAGCGGGCAGGGGTCGGCGCATTGCAGACCCCTTGCAAAAGCTCCATAGACCCCGCCGGGGGTTGATGATTCCCCGGTTTTGGGGTGTCCACCCTTGCAAGGCCCCGCAGCCGTGAACCCAGAGCGAACCCAGAGCAAACCCCGAAAAAACACACATTTGGGACGGCTGACAGCAGGTCCGCCGGGATTCTATTGGGCGCAATTTTGCGCCCAACGAGCGAACAACGAGAAATGCGCAGCGCGTGGCAAGCCTGAGAGCCCCTATAACGGGCGCAAAACATAAAGCGGTAGAGGAACACGACAAGCGCCGAAAAAGGCACTACAGAGGCCCGCAGGCGGCCCAGGCGATGGGGTAACGATTTGCGACCCCATGGGCAGAGGGCCTTTTTCTGTCCTGAGAGGATACAGCCCCGGCGGGGTTTCTACACACGATAATGCGCGCGGGGCTGGTTCTGTCGCGATTTGCGACGGAACCCTCTGGAAAATATACATGACAGCGCGCCCGGGGCTAGGCACTAAATCCAGTTTTGGATTGAGTGGCAGCAGCACAAAGCCGGTTTTATTGAGCTCAAATTTGAGCCAAGCAGACACAAAACCCGGCGGCGGTGTGACTGTCCCCAAAATTGGGGGCAATGATTTTCCCACACAACAACGCGCCCAGAGCCAGGGGCAGAGGCAGCAGCAGCCAAAGGGAAAGCCTGGGGCCTGTCTCCCCTTTCGCTCAAAAATGAGCAAAAGCCCAGCGCCGGTGAACCGAACCAGTAAAAACGGACAATAGACAAAACGCCCCCTGTGTAGGAAAATAAACCTATACAGGGGGTGTTC
>CALXTZ010000137.1 GCA_944391545.1 uncultured Alphaproteobacteria bacterium | reverse complement strand
TGTACCTCGATATCTCCATATCTCGGCATTCCCTATCGGCAATCGCTATTCCGTCGCGGACTCTGTCCGCTCCTTACGACTCCCCTCAGCTCCACCAGCGCTTCGGGCTTGTGCTCGAAGCGATCCAACTAAGGGAGTTAGGCATATATGCCGCTCCCTTTATTTGTTTCGCGCTCTTGCCCCGCCCTCCTCTCCGTTCCGCTTGCGGGCTCCGACCGCGTGACGCTCCGCTATTCCGTCCTCGCCTTTGCTCGTCCTTACAACTCCCCTCAGCTCCACCAGCGCTTCGGGCTTGTGCTCGAAGCGATCCAACTAAGGGAGTTAGGCATATATGCCGCTCCCTTTATTTGTTTCGCGCTCTTGCCCCGCCCTCCTCTCAACTCCACAAATTCAACCGATTCTGAACAGCTCTATCTATACCGCATCTGAAATATGTAACTACGATGTTGTGATCGATTACATAAGGCGTGAATTATATTATTTAAGCTGTTTGCTGAAATGTAACAACCTCTATTTACACAATCATTCAACCCATGTTTTTCATAATACTCTTGTCGGGTCCCGAAAATATGCTATACTATAAATTCGTAACAAGATATTCGTACGTTACTCACAAACGGACACCTAACTCGAACGCTATGGTCAGATACTTATTGCCCGCATTGCGGCCGTAAAGGATCAGATCTCGCATATCGTATTCTTCGCAATCCAAATTATCTGCCCCAAACAAAAACTGAATAAACGGTATGTTCCTGAATCGTGCGACCGCCATAGAAGCAGCGCATTCCATTTCCACACCCAAACACCCCTGTCCTTTTCTTTTTGCGATAAGGGCGGGCGTTTCCCTGTAAATAGCGTCGCTTGTCCAAACCTTGCCCAAGGCATAGGGTATCTTAAATTCCGATAAAAAATCTTCCGCTGCTTTCAAGCAATTTTTATCCGTTTCTATCTCATCTTCGGGCGGCAGATAATATTGACTTGTGCCTTCATCTCTGATCGCAGACACAGGCAAAATAATTTTTCCTTTCGTTGCATTTTCGTTAAGGATCCCGCAACAGCCGAACAGAACGATCTTCTGCGCGCCCATAGCTATGATCTCTTCCAGTCCCGCAACGCACGCCGGCGCGCCGACTCTCGATACGAACAAAGCGATCTTTTCCCCCTTATATTCTGTTTCATAGACGGGTAAAGAACCATTTGCCGTATAAAGGCGTGCGATCTCGGGCGGATCGAACGCTTTAACATAATCTTCCACAATATCTCCCGAAAACGTCGATACGGCTATTTGAGGAAAGTCTTTACGTCTGCGAACGGTATCGCTCGGATTGACGAAAGCCTTTTTTTCCATATCGAAATCACTGAATACTAACGGCATTGATCATACCTCCGCATTTGTCAATAAAATAGTTTTGATCAAAGATATAATTCGTTCGGGGGTCTGTTCGTCGATAGCCATCAACGTACCGTACATTCTGACCCCCTGATATGAAAATACGATCAGATCGAAGACCGCATCAACGTCAACGTCATTGAATTCCTTGCGATCTATCCCGTACTCCAATAACTGTTTCCACATTGAGCGCGATTTAAGATATTGCCGCAACAAGGCATTATCCCGTTTCGCATCGTCGGCGCTGAAAAATTCATATATCGCGACGCTCAAAGCCCCTTTCGTATCCATCATCTCGTTTTTATACCGTTCCAATACTTGTAGTAAAATTTCTTTTGCGGATGCCCCTTGCCCGATCTTTTCGGAGAACTCGTCTTTTTGCGCATTCATCAAATCGTCTATGATATCGGCAAAGATTTGTCCGGTACTGCCGTAATGCAAATACAATCCCCCGCGGCTCAGTCCGGCAGCTTCGCAGACGTCTTTCATGGTAACGTCTTTGAAGCCTTTTTCCGCAAAGAGCGTCATCGCCTGCTCCTTTATATGCCGTTTTGTCAAATCGCCCTTTTTGCCCATTTCGGATATCCTCGATCAGTATTGCGACACGTGTGTCGGTTATATTATACGACACGCGTGTCGCAAAGTCAATATTTTTTCGATTTTATACAAAAGTTCGATAAAACCGACCTACCGAGGTCTTTCACTTTGCCTGTCCGTGTTACGAGCTCTCGCTGCGGACAGAAATTAAATTTTTCGTAAAAACAGACCTCTGTGCTCCCCGCCTTTCGGCGAAAACTACGTACTGTCCGTTTCTTTGAAGACGAACGGCTGTTTCGGCTTGGCGATTTTTTCTGAAATTTATCCCAAAACGAGGTCGTTGAGATAGCTGACCCCGATCAATACCGCCAGATATGAGAAATTTATCAGGGAAAACAGTCCGAGATAACGAAGCGTGCCCCCGGGTACGCGTTTGCGGTACTCTCCGAGGGTTATCAGACTGGCAAGCGAGGATATCGGAGTGCCCAGTCCCCCGATGTTCACCGCGATAAGCAGATGTCTGTAATCGTTAGTGAAGCGCGACAACAATACCGCCGACGGAACGTTGCTTATGACCTGACAGGTCGCCGTTCCGACAAGCAGAGGCGAAAGGGCAACGAGCGAGCCGAGAGCCTCCCGCACAGCCGGTATCCGTGCGAGATTGCCCGAAAAGATAAAGAAAGCGCAAAACGTGAGCAACAGACCGTAATCCACCCGCAGAAAACATTTCGGTTCGAGCGCCAGTAACGCGACCGTAACGGCGATCAATCCGACGTAATACGGAAAAACGCGGAATACGATCATTACGGAAAGCGCAAACAAAACGAAGTATATCGCCATGCGCCACGGCTGAGGGGCTGCCCCCGGGGAAGATTCAAGTTCTATCGGCTCGGGCTTGACTATAAAACACGTACCCGCGATC
>CALXTZ010000136.1 GCA_944391545.1 uncultured Alphaproteobacteria bacterium | reverse complement strand
GTGTAGTGTCGGGTGAGGATTTCCCCCGTGTATTCGGGGTGTCCGTCGTTGTTGACGGTGATGCTTTTAATGGTTCCGTCGTTGTTCTGGATGCCGATTGCGGCGCGGGTGCTCACGTTGGTTCTCCTTGGCTTGCGCTTCATGTTTGTGGACTATTTCAGTATAACACTATTGGTCAGGGAACACGCCACAGGCACCGCATATCCCGACTTCAGCGAGAAGACACCAGCAGACGGAGCGTGTTCGCCTCGACTTCCGCGCGCACCACTCGGCTCGCGCAGCGGCAGCACAGTCCCAGAATCTCCGCATGCATGGGCGGACGATAGAACAGGTTCGACAAGTCCGAAGGCAACCGATTCCCGCACATGGCGCACGTTTCAGGACGCTTGCGCCGGAACCACTCCCATCCATCGTCATAGTAGGTGACCGGCCTCATGGCCGGGCTGAGCATCGAGGCTTCGGGGAGCAGCTGGACAGCGCAGCACGGGCAGAGCGTCTTGTGGACGACGGTCACAGTGCCGGCCGACGTGAACGCGGGAACGGAGACCGTGTCGACCAACCACTCGGGGCACGCCTTACGGCAGTGTTCACATTTCATGACTTCCTCCTTGTTGTCCGGTTGGACGACGAGCGACGCACGATTCGCCGCCGAGTCGTCGGCCTAACGGCGATACGGGTTGTCCCTCTTTTCGCAGATGTACCTTCCGCCCTCACCCCGAGGAACGCCCGAGGCCACGGAAGCGCCGAACACAGCGCCCTCATGCCACGCCTCCGCCTCATGCCAGCGGATGACCTCGCTGATGATTCGCCAGCGTCCGCCATCGTCCTCGCCGTCGAGAATGCGACGGCACACACCCCTCAAGTCGAGGATGCCGTCGCTCAACCGCCGGTATGTTTCGTAGTCCACGGGGATGCCGGTCGTTTCGCGTAGCACAAGGATGTCGTAGCATTCGGAGGCGCGCCCGCCATGCTCGGCGACATCGTGGGACAGTATGGCGAACTCCCGCCCGGTCGGGTCGCACATGCCTTCCGCGCGGCTCGCGGCGGCGCGGTCGAACTCCCATGCGGAGTACGCCCACCATTCGCCGTCGTCGTACAGGTAGGCGTATTCCACCCCGTCCATGTAGGCGCGCGTGAGGAACGCGGTGGTGTCGTCATCGGTGTGCGCCGCATGCCCGTTGTCGTCGTGGATGGTGGCGTCCGGGTTTTTCCGTTCGTCGTAGTTCGCGTCCTTCTTGGAGAGCACGCGGTCGGGCGCGTAGCCGATTTCCTTCATGTCACCGGGCGTGATGAGGCGGCGGATGTCGTCTTCGTTGGCGTAGTGGTCGTTGAGGATGTTGCCGGCGTGGCGCGGGCTTCCGTTTTTGCGGATGAGTGCGCTGATGATATGCCCGTTGTCACGCATTCCGATGAGCGCCGTGGTCATTGTGGTTCTCCCGTTTCGTGAAAGGTCGGGGCGGTTTTCACGCCGCCCCGAGCGTTTGTCAGTCGATGAGTGTGCGGATTTCCTGAAGCATGCCGATGAGCGTGTCCAAGCGCTCCTTGATTTCGGGGGCGTCGGGATTGCTGGCGTCGCGGCGCATCGACCAGATGTCGAGTCGTTCGTTGCCGTCCGCGTCCTTGGTGTAGACGGGAGGGTGGATGTTGTGCCCCTTGTCGCTCTTCGGGGTGACGCGGATTCGCCCTTCTTTGATGCCGACGCGCTTGTAGTGTTCGGTTTCCTTGGTTTCCTTGAGGTCGTCGAGGGTCTTGCGCAGCAGGTCGTCGAGCGCCCAGATGCCGTCGTGTCCGAGCTTGTCGGGGTCGAGCTGGTTCCACAGGGTGTGGATGCGGATGAGGGGCAGTCCGGTTCGGTCGGCTTCCTCGGAGAGGAGCAGGCTGATGCGTTCGTCCTTGTGGTCGGTGCAGTGCCAGCCGTCGTGGAGGCAGATGCCGCACTGGTCGCAGGTGGGGGTGTCGCAGTCGACGCATGCGCCTACGCAGTTCCAGCAGCCTTCCTTGCCGCAGTTGGCGCAGTGGCTGGTGCATTCGTCGCAGACGGGGATGTTGCAGTTGGGGCAGGTGTGGGTGGCGTTGTCGTCGCTCCAGTGGGCGTCGCATTTGCAGTTGGTGTTCATTGTGGTTCTCCCTTTGGTTTTGCGCTTCATGTTTTGTGGACACTTTCAGTATAACACTATCTGCGACGCGACACGCACAGACAAAGCCCCGAACCCGGAGGTCGGGGCACGAGCGAACCAAACCGGACAGACATAGCCTTCCGGCAACAAGTCACAACACCTCGGACGCGCAGAGGTCGACGTTGAGACAAACGAGGTACGCGGCGCTTCCGCCTTCAGTTGTTCATGAGTTTTTGGCGGGGATACCCCGTGTCTTGTGCGCGGGGAGGAATCGCCATTCTTCTTTCAATAAATATGCTATAATGTAAGTGCTTATTGAAATATTGTTGATTGGGGTCGCCATGCTGCACACGCTCACCTACTCGGTGTCGCTGCGTGCGGACGCACGCCAATCTGCACTGCTGTCCGCCACCTGCGACGCCTATCTGTCGTGCTGCAACCGGGTGAGCGAAACCGCACACGAGAACCGGACGCTCAGCCAGAAGAAGCTCAACAAGCTCGTCTACCATGAGTTGCGCGAACGCTACGGCGTCGGGGCGCAGATGGCTCAGTCCGCCATCATCCGCGTCATCGGCAACTACCGGACAATCAAGGAGCTGCAAGGCAACCCATGGAAGGCCCAGCCGAACTACACTACGCCCGGCTACGACCTCGTATGGAACCGCGACTACAGCATCCTCAAGGACGGACGGCTGAGCATCAACACCATCCAAGGCCGCGTGAAAATCGACGTGGACTGGACGCACATGCCCGACGAATACCGTCACGGCAGATTCGGCACCGCCCGGATATTGAAACGGTGCGGCAAATGGATGCTGCTCATCCCCAGCACCGTCACCATCCCCGACCCGCCGCGACCGCAGCAGGTCATCGGCGTGGACATGGGCATCCGGTTCCTCGCCACCGTATACGATGCGAACGGCGTCACCACCTTCTACAGCGGGAAGGAGGTGACACGGAAACGCGCACACTACAAGCAGTTGCGAACCGACCTCCAGAAACGCGGCACGCGAAGCGCGAGACGCAGGCTGAAAAGCATCGGGGGCAGAGAAAACCGTTGGATGCGTGATGTGAACCATCAGGTGTCTAAGGCACTCGTCAACGCATGCGACAAGCCTACGCTCATCACGTTGGAAGACCTCACCGGGGTACGCGAGGCCACGGAACGGGTCGGCAGAACGCAACGCTACGTTCAAGTGTCTTGGGCGTTCTACCAGTTGAGACAAATGATTGAGTACAAGGCGGCGAAGGCCGGGCACACGGTGCTCGCCATAGACCCGGCGTACACCAGCCAGACCTGCCCACGCTGCGGGCTGATACTCAAAAAGAACCGCAACAAGAAGACCCACGAATACGTGTGCGAAGGCTGCGGCTACCGGTCCAACGACGACCGCGTGGGCGCGATGAACATCCGCCGGGTCGGCTACCAGACCCTCGTGGATGCAGCCCGGTCGGGCATATCCTGACCGTGGCGGGGCGCAGTCAACCGCCCCATGATGTTCCACCACCCCGAAACCCCCAAGGCTCCGGGAGCTAAAGGTAGGAGGAATCATAC
>CALXTZ010000135.1 GCA_944391545.1 uncultured Alphaproteobacteria bacterium | reverse complement strand
TTTTGTACGGAGGGCGCCCAGACAACATCCGTGTGTTGCACGGCAGTCTCTATCGATGGAGACGATCCGATGAACCATGTGTGGGTCGGCGACCCGTATGGAGAGGGTTACTGTTGCGCCTCCAAGTCCGAAAGCCAAGCCTGTTGCGAAGCGGCCGGTGAAACGTGGAATAATGGCACCTGTGGACAAAGTTGTAACGCTGATACACAACATGAATGTACGAATGATACAGATTCTTGGTGTTGTGAAATCGGTCAATCTTGCGGATCCACAAAAGGTCAATGTAATGCGTGTAATGCGGCTTCGGCAGAAAACAATGAGACTCTTTGCAAAAATTGTGGGTGGAATTGGGTTTATAACACGTATTCCGGCGGCGTCCCGTATTATGATCCGGTATGCGGCGGGACTAAATGGTGTCAGGCCAGATATGGCAGCGGAACATGGGATGTGATGCAGCAAAATGGTGATTTCTATTTTTATGCGTGTACCGGAGACGGTTATTGTCAAGATCAATATGGCGCCGGGACATGGGGATTGCAGAAAAAGGATCCGTCTCAAGATTTAATTTGGTACGGATGCACCGGAGATGATTATTGTCAAGCCACCGGAATGGGGGGATGTTGGGTTCAAGATCCTTACGGAGATGATACCGGAACATATGTTTCTTATGGATGCGGGGCTTGCTAAATTAAAAGGAGCCTCTCGGCTCCTTTTAAAATATCTTGTTGATTTTTGTCAATTTTTATGATATATTCCTTTTCCTCAAAGACAAAAAGGATTAATGATGTTTCAACGGGTGCGTTTAAAACGGCTGACGATGATGTTTTGTGACAATATGTCAGCATATAACTCTCTTGACGTACGGGCTTTATGTTCGGGCGTTGATCCGTTGTCTTTGAAAAAGATTATTCATTGTTTTTTGAAAAAATATCTGATTTGTTCAGATCGATTCGGAGACCTTTTGGCGACGCCGTCAGATGTGGATCAGCTGCATCAGCGGGCCTTTGCGTTCTTGAAACAGGAACGCGAGACGTTGCCAGCACGTCTCGAGCGGGGCTGATTTTCTGTTTTATCGGATTCGCGCTGTAAAAGGTTATCTTTTCAGCTTGTTGCTTTTCTTTTTATGACAGGAGAACCCCCATGCAAGCCTATCATCAAGGAACAATTGATTATTTCTGCGCTGTTTATGCGATTATTAATGCGTCTCGGTTGTTGCTGAACGAAGAAAATATTCGGTTCAGCTATGAACGCGGATGCCATTTTTATCAACATCTCATGACTTTTTTACATGAACAAGGCCATTTTATGACGGTGTTAACGTCAGGAACGGATTATCCGTTGATGGATAAATTGTTGAAAGAAGCTTCGGATTATCTCTTTAAACATTATCGTTATCGGTTGTTGTTTTCGTACCCGTTTCATCGCAAGAAAACCAAAATCGGTGATTTATTAAAGGAAGTGGAAGCATTTTTTAATCAACCGCGGCAAGCGTGTATTATGCGCTATCATAATTTTGTCGAAGGCGATCATTGGAATGTGCCTCGGATTATTACGAAAAACACGCATATTTTGAAGTTTTGGGATCAAGTGGAAACAACGTTTCATGTCGAAGACTTAACGTTAAAGCCTTATAAGCGAGACGGCCTGACGCATTTAGCCAAACGCGGCATTATCTATTTGACATTGGAAAAGCCCAAACGTGGTCGCCCGGCAAAATAACAGAAGGATCAGTTAGTGTTTTCTTCTAAAGTTAATGAAAAAACCGGGGATTCGATAGAAAAGGATATGGACAGCCGAAGCGATTAAGGCGCCGACGACGACGCATTTTCCGAACCAACCGAGAGAGGTAAACAAATCCCATAATAATTCGACCGTAGATGAAAACAAAATCATTTTCTTTTTTTTGCTGTTTTGTTCGATGATAGAGGAAGTATTTTGCCAGATCAATAAAATATTTGATATCGAGGGGCCGTGCCTGCGAATTAACACGTTAAAAGAAGGTACGTTTTAGAAAAGGCCGAAGTTGGGAGCGGAAAGCCGGAAAGTGAATGATGTTGCCATTCATCTTCACTTTGTTCGGACCGTCGTTGTTTCAATTCCAACATTCACTCAACGGTTGGGACTGTCGTCCCGTTATTTTATGGTGCGGAAAGCCGGAATGTAAAACGGCTGGCGCCCGTTTTATCCCTAAAGGGACCGTCCCGATGGGACGTCTCTCACTCGGACAAAATTCGTCCTCGCTCGCCGAACCGCCGGTTCGCTTCCACGCCTGTCGGCGTTGTGCGGAAAGCCGGAATGTAAATGACGTTGTCATTTATCTTCACTTTGTTCAGACCGTCCTGACGGACGTCCGCTCGCGTAGCTCGCGACCGAACCGGCACCGTGCCGACAATCGCTCCGTCACCCTAACCATAAAAAAACACCCACCAAAAGGTGGATGTTTATTTTATGGTGCGGAAAGCCGGAATCGAACCGGCACGGGAGCAAAGTCCCAACAGATTTTAAGTCTGTTGCGTC
>CALXTZ010000134.1 GCA_944391545.1 uncultured Alphaproteobacteria bacterium | reverse complement strand
TGCAATCAATCCTTGTTTTTTCAAATACAAATACCGAGCCGGAAACAAGCATTGTTTTTCAACGTCGGTTCCGTTAAATAAATCAACGGTTGCCTGTAATTCGGCTTCCGGGTTTCGTTTACCGTCCGGACTTAAAAAGAAATTTTCCGAGTCAATCGTGCTTTCAAGATATCCGCCCGCCTGTGTTTGATAATGCCCCAAAGCCAACCATTCGGTCGATGCCGCTTTAGCCGAAAATGC
Source organism: uncultured Alphaproteobacteria bacterium (assembly GCA_944391545.1). GTDB lineage: Bacteria > Pseudomonadota > Alphaproteobacteria > CAAHEQ01 > UBA3637 > CALXXA01. The sequence continues at coordinate 2,339 of CALXTZ010000134.1, read as the reverse complement.
GCATAAAAAAAGAGCTATCTTGAGGGTCAAAACAGCTCTTTTCATCATCTTAAAAGCCCTTAACCTTAAGCGGCTTCCACATTCAACAAGTCCATCAACGTCACAGCCACATGAACGACTTCGACATCATCCGTCGGGAATAATTCATTGAAGTGAGACTTGGACACGGCAGCCACTTGATCCGACGGAACACCCAAAATGCCCGCAATCGTCATAAGGGTTTCACCTTCGCCTTTGGACGCATCCAACGCATATTGTTCCATGTTGTTTTCCAAGAATGTAAAGAACATCTTCTGCGTACCGCCCGTCACACGACCGTTCGGATCACACCCGGATGTTCCGGACGTAATTCCGAATGTTTGAGACCCGAATAACCCGTTCGTCGTTACCGCCAAAACTTGTGCCGCAGGACCGCTTTGTCCGCGCCATGCCATGCTGCCCAAACCGCACCCCGTGCTATCATGAGCGGACGCCGCACCGGCAAAAGCACAAACAGCCGCAAATGCAACGGAAGCTAAAATGATTTTTTTCATGTTTTTCTCCTTTTATGAATAACAGACTGATGTTAGCATACGCCCGTATGTTTTAAAAGAATTTTTATTAAATTTATTTTTTATTTTATTTCAATATGTTATCAAAATAAGCATCCTTATTTTATCCTTAAAACAACTGCGCTGATCGCCTTTTTACATAAAACAAAATACTTGACAAAACAATTAAAATCAGGCATTCTTTAGCTTGCAATAACACAATCAGGAGCGCTTTATGTCACGCATTCATTTCATCCCCGTCGGCGGTATTTACGAATTCGGCAATCAAGGTTATTTATACGGCGTTGACGATGAATGGATTTTGGTGGATGCAGGGTCTCAATTTTCATCCGACGACAGAACGTATCATGCTTATCCCGATTATTCGTTTGTTGATGCGCTGGGCGAAAAGCTCAAAGCCTTAATCATCACGCATAATCATGAAGACCACTTGGGCGGTATCACCCGCTTTATGACGGATCATCCGCATGTTCCCGTTTATTGCACGCCGTTTGTTGAAGCGCATATCGGATTAAAAATCGCGCAACAGGATTTACGGTTAAAGTTAAAAAGACATCCCGTGTCTGCGGTTCCTCAAGGCCAACGGCAAAAAATCGGAACGCATTTTAACATGGAATTTATTGCGGTTAACCACTCAACGCCCGAATCCAGCATGATTTACATGGAAACGCCTTATGGCAACGTGCTGCACACGGGAGATTGGCGCTATGAAAGGAATCCGGTCGGAAAAGATCGCATGAACTGGAAACGTTTGGAAGAAATCAGCGCGCACGGATTGACGGCATTGGTTGCCGATTCAACCGGCATTTTAAATGACACAACGGAACCGTTGAGCGAACTGGATGTTAAAAAAAGCTTATTTCACCTGTTCCGGCAAACGGATCAAAAAGATAAAGTTTTGATTGCAACGACTTTTTCCACGCACACGGATCGGATAAACAGCCTGTGCGAAATCGCGCGCCATTTGGGGCGGGAACCGAAATTCGTCGGAACCGGTATGCAGGCGAACAGCGGTGTTTCCAAAAAATGCGGTTTTCTTCACGAAAAAAGAATTGTCGCCGACGGTTGGATGAACAATCCTAAAAGTTTTTACATTGCAACCGGATGCCAGGCGGAAGAAAACTCGGCGATGGACTTGTTTGCCCAAGGAGCCCCTTTGAAACGGCCGACCTGTATTTTATTTTCAGCGCGGGTTATTCCGGGAGAGGAAGAAAAAGTGGCTGCCATGAAAGCCGTTCTGCGGGCAAAAGGATATGACTTGATTGAAAATGACGCCACTCACTTAACACACGTTTCCGGCCATGCGCCGCGCGTGGATACGGAACGCTTAATTCAATTAATGAAGCCCCGAATTTACATTCCGATTCACGGCAATGAAGACCACTTAAAAGCCAACGTGCGTTTGGGACGCAAATTACATGTTCCCTGCCCGGTTTTACTTGAAAAGTGCGGCGAACAAATTTCTTTTTCAAAGACATCCGAACCGGTTTCGGAACAGCTCTATACACCCGTCAAAGTCGTTGTTCACAGCAAAGAACGTTCATTTGAAAAACGGTTTTTTGAAAAATCGGCCGGAAAAAATCGCAAAAGAACTTAATCCAACAGCTTGGCAATCAGATACTCATCATGCCATACGCCGTTAATAAAAGCCGTTTCTTTTAACCGTCCTTCGATCACAAAACCTTTCTTTAAGTAAAGGGCAATTGCGGCTGAATTTTGACACCGAACGGATGCTTCAATGCGGTGCATCTTTTTATCTTTAGCCCACATTTCCATTTGTTCCATTAA
>CALXTZ010000133.1 GCA_944391545.1 uncultured Alphaproteobacteria bacterium | reverse complement strand
CAACATCACATCATAAATTGTTTCGTTAGCACGATGCTTATTCATGGCAAAGGTAAAACCGACTAAAGCGGCAATGCTCAATACCCCTACGATGGCCAGAACAGCCAGCATTTCAATCATACTACGTCCGGTTTGTTTTTTCATTTTATACTCCTTGTTTTTTGATGCGGTTTTGTGCTGAATATAGAAAAAAGTTTCACAAATTAAGACGTAATAAAAGCCTGTTGCGTCGTTTTTTCATAAAACACATTCTATAAAGTTTAACAAAATAAATAAATTTCTGTTGAGTGGTATAAATAAACAATAATTGTCTATTTTTTAACAATAAACTTGTATGGGGGGGGGGGGTAATCGTTAAAAGAGAGAGCCGCTTTATAACCCCTGAAAGCGACAACAAAAAAAGTGTAGAAAAATAACCAGTTCTTTTTGACATATCTTTACCATAATGCGGTAAAATTTAAAGTCAAGTTCTTTTTAAAGCATTTCGCCTAATTTTTCTTTTTCGTGTTTTAAGGACAAAATTTGCGTCCACAACTCACTGGTCGGATTTTGCGTAAATTCGTGCATCAACCGTTGAATGTCTTCTTCGACGGCCTTCATATGTAACGCATTCAAACGCCGTTTCATGTCGATTTCGACTTCTTCGGGAGACTTGCCCGCGCGTTCCAATACTTCGATTTCCGTCTTTAAATAAATAAAGATGTTGTCGGAATACTTGGTTGATAAGATTTGCCGCAGACTTTCGCCGGTGATTTGGTCGTCTGAAGTAAGTTCTGTGGATAAAATTTCCAATAGACGTGTTACTTTTTTATCTTTGATTTCCAAAGCGCACAGTTCTTCCAAATGTTTGCCGACGACTTCCGGGAAACAGACCAAATAAGCCAATAACATTTTCGCTTCCGCCTGCAACGGAGACAAAGCCGGCATGGCAACGGTTCCGACAAACGGATTAAGGGCTTTGGGTTTACCGGATTTGCGCGCATAAAGCAGATCTTTTGTAAATTGTTTCAAGCGCGCTTTTAATTCTTTTTCGTAAAACCCGCGGACGGACGGGTCTTTAATTTGTTGCGTGAGTTCATTTATTTCTTTTTCAAGCAAAGCCAGCTTTTCGGGCGTATCAAAATTTTTGTCCGTTATCAGCCGATGCCATACCAGCCAAAACAAAGATTTAGCGCCTTTTAATTGATTTAAAAAAGCATCCGGTCCGTACGCTTTTACGAATTCGTCAGGATCCAATCCCTCGGGCAACCAGACAAATTGCAACGAGTGACCGGGTTTTAAAATCGGCAAAGCCCGGTTACAGGCACGATCTGCCGCCCGTTGGCCGGCCGAATCGCCGTCGAAACAAATAATCGGTTCTTGCGCCATTTTCCATAAAATGTAAAGCTGGTTTTCGGTCAAAGCCGTTCCGAGCGGCGCAACGGCATTTTTGATGCCGGCTTTATGAAGCGCGATGACATCCATGTAGCCTTCGACTAAAATGACACGAGATGTTTCCCGAATACCTTGCAAAGATTGGTAAAGCGCGTATAAATTTTCGCCTTTGTGAAACAGCGGCGTTTCGGGTGAGTTCAAATATTTGGGTTCTCCCTGACCCATGACGCGGCCGCCGAATCCGATGATGTGGCCTTTTCGATCGGCGATGGAAAACAAAACGCGGTCGCGGAAATAATCAAAGTTTTCGCGATGCGGCTCGTTAGACCGGCATACCAATCCTAAATCAATCAGATCAGTTTCTTTGCATCCTTCGCGCAATAAATGCTGACGCAAAAAGTTGCCGACCGGCGCATAACCCAATCGGAATTTCTTGATTTCTTCCAAAGTCAAACCGCGGCTTTGTAAATAAGATAAAGCCTGCTTGCCGACCGGCAGAAACAACTGCTTTTCATAAAACTGGCAGGCTTTTTCCATGATTTCATGTAAAGAAGCCTGTTTTTGTGCCTTTTTGGCTTCCTCTTCGGAGGCTTGCGGAATGACCATGCCGGTTTGGCGGGCAAGGACTTCCAATGCTTCATAAAATGTCATCTTTTCCGCGTGCATCAGGAAATTGATGACATCGCCGTGCGCCCCGCATCCGAAGCAGTGATAAAAGCCTTTTTCTTCACTGACCGTGAAAGAAGGGCTTTTTTCATGATGAAACGGGCACAAACCTAAATATTCGGTTCCGCGCCGCGTCAATTTAACACGTCGGCCGACAATATCAACCAGAGACGCTCTGGCACGCAAATCGTCCAAAAACTTGGCAGGAATCGCCATTTAGCCCAAAAGCCCTTTAATCATGCCGGAAGCTTTGCCGAAATCCATTTGTCCGGCATATTTGCTGCGCAGGCTGCCCATCACTTTGCCCATATCTTTCATGGACGAAGCGCCGGTTTCCTGAATGACTTGTTTGATGGCCGTTTCGATGGCTGCGTCATCCATTTGCGCCGGCAAGAAAGATGAAATCACGTCAATTTCGGCTTTTTCCTTGGCAACCAAATCAGCTCGATTGCCTTTTTCATACAATTCGATGCTTTCTTTTCTTTGCCGGTTGTATCTGCCGTCACAGTTGCTGAAGATCCGGCGGAAAGTCTGCCGTTCTCATTGTCCACAGTAACCGTCACTTCATAATTTACAGTCGTCCGGGAATTCCCTTCCTGTTCTTCCATGGCTTTTTCT
>CALXTZ010000132.1 GCA_944391545.1 uncultured Alphaproteobacteria bacterium | reverse complement strand
AAAAGCGATAAATCCAAATACACGTTCAATTACGACAGCATGAAAGCGTTCAATGAAGACGTTCAAATGCGTTCGGATTGGCATTTACCGATTTGCACCGGACATGAACGGTTAAAAGATGAAAACGGGAAAAAAGTACACACCACTCAAAAACCCGAAAGCTTGTTATATCGCGTCATTATGTCTTCGACCAATCCGGGAGACGTTGTATTAGACCCGTTCTTCGGAACCGGGACAACCGGCGCCGTAGCCAAAAAACTGGGGCGGTCATTCGTCGGTATCGAACGTGATCCCGTTTACATTGCCGCCGCCAAAGCCCGTTTGGATGCTATTCAGGAAATTGCGGATTCCAGCCTGTTGGAACCGACATGTAAAAAAGCAGAACCGCGTATTCCGTTCGGATCCGTCATTGAACACGGCTTACTCAATCCGGGCGAACACTTGTTTGATGCCAAACGTAAATTTGTCGCAACCGTCAAAGCAGACGGCACATTGGTCACCCCTTCTGCAACAGGATCTATTCACAAAGTCGGCGCCCAGTTGCAAGGATTGCCTTCCTGCAACGGATGGACATTCTGGCATTTTGAAGATCGACGCAAAAGCGAACTACAATCGATTGATTGTTTGCGTCAACAATTAAAGCACGAGCTGTTTGCTATATAATTCCTAAAAGAAACCTTGACATTTTCGGCCTTTTTCCTTACAAATAAGGCAGAGGATATTATGTCGGACCGATTATTACACACACGCGTTAAAACAGCCAAAGGCCGCAAAGCGTCTTCCACTCGGTGGTTGCAGCGCCAGTTGAACGATCCTTATGTGAAAGAGGCGCAACGGTTGGGGTATCGCGGCCGAGCTGCCTTTAAAATTATTGAACTGGATAACCAATTTCACTTTTTTGCCCCGCATAAACGGATTGTTGATTTAGGCGCGGCGCCGGGCGGATGGACTCAAGTGGCAGTCAAGCGCGTTCAATCAACCCCGGAACACCCGACCGTTTTCGGCATTGACATTTTGCCGATGGATCCCGTCAGCGGTGCCGAATTATTGGAAATGGATTTCACGGATGACAAGGCGTCCGAAGCATTAAAAGAAATTATGAACGGACCGGCCGACGTTGTGATGAGCGATATGGCGGCCAACACGACCGGCATTCCGTCCGTAGACCATTTAAGAACAATGAATTTGATTGAATTGGCTTATGATTTCGCGTTACAGGTTTTAAATCCGGGCGGTTGGTTTATTGCCAAAATCTTTGCGGGTGGCACCGACAGCCAGTTTTTGGCTCAAATGAAAAAGAATTTTGTTTCCGTTAAGCATGTGAAACCGCCGGCCAGCCGAAAAGATTCCGTTGAATATTATGTTGTTGCAAAGGGTTTTAAATGCACCCCGAACAAATAAAAAACGCGGCCGTTGACCTTTTGAACCAAATCCATCAAAGTCCGCATCCGGCCCATGAAGTCATCTCAGCTTACACGCGATCGCGCCGTTACATCGGTTCCAAAGATCGCCGCACTTTGACTGATATGGTTTGGAAAGCGCTTCGATATCACGCGCATTTATCGTGGCAGTCTCAAAAAATCGAAGAGCAAATCGCACTTTTGGAAACGGCGGATGTTGACTTACCCGGCATGCCCGATTGGGTTCGCTGGGAATGCCCCGAATGGCTGTTGCCGCATATTCCGCAAGCGGATAAAGAACTGCCGGCATTGATTGCCCCGGCGCCGATTGTTTTACGAGCTAACGGCAATCGGTCAGATGTACAGCGCCGATTGGCCGATGAAGGCATTGAAACAACGTTGACTTCGAAATCGCCCTACGGATTGATTTTGCAAAAACGGCAAAATTTGAATGTATCCGAAACATTTAAGCAAGGTTTGGTGGAAGTCCAGGATGAAGGCTCTCAACTGATTGCACTGGAAACGGAAATTCAACCCGAAGAGCAGGTTTTGGATATGTGTGCTGGGGCGGGCGGGAAAAGTTTGATTTTATCGCAAATGATGCAAAATACGGGCCGAATTGTTGCTCACGATATTTCTTTTTTAAGTTTAAAAGAGCTGGGACGCCGCGCCAACAGAGCTCATGCAACCAACATTGAAATCGCGCCGAATCTGCCGGATGCCCTTTTCGATACGGTTGTTGTCGATGCGCCGTGTTCGGGAACCGGTACTTGGCGGCGCTGCCCGGATGCGAAATGGAAATTAACGCCCGAACATTTTCAAAATATTCAAAAAACACAAGCAACGCTTTTGGATCAAGCCGCGAAACGAACAAAAAATAAACTCTGTTATATGACGTGTTCTCTGACACAGGATGAAAATGAAAATCAAACGGCGGCTTTTTTAAAGCATCATCCGGCTTTCCGCCTTGTCAAAGAAAAACGTTTTTCTCCCTATCAAACACAGACGGACGGATTCTATGTTGCCGTTTTTCAAAAAACTTAATGCCGACGTTTAGTCCCTTTTCGCCCGCGATTGGATTTAATCTTTTTACCGTTTTGAATCACGTGGAATAATAAACCGCCCGTTAACGGAACAGCTTCTTTTAACACAACATCTACATTTTGACCGATGCTGAAAACACGCTTTGTCGAACGGCCTTTTAATTGATTCAATCGGTCGTCAAACACATAATAATCATCCGGGAGCGATGAAATCGGAATCAGCCCGTCTG
>CALXTZ010000131.1 GCA_944391545.1 uncultured Alphaproteobacteria bacterium | reverse complement strand
CGAATCGACTTCCATAAATTTGTCGTTATCTTGCGGGATAACGCGTTCATAATCCGGGAAAGTCCCGTCAATCAACCGAGAAGCCAAAATCACATCCCCGAAAGAAAACCGAATTTGATTTTCGGAAACGGAAACGGTCACATCCTGTTCGGTTTCAGACAGCAATTTTGTCAATTCACCGATTGTTTTGCGCGGGATAATGACACCCGGCATCCCGCCGGCCCCTTTCGGCAAAGCAATTTCAGCCGTCGCCAAACGGTGTCCGTCCGTTGCCGCCGCTTTCAAAACAGCCGTTTCTCCGGCCTTTTCATGCAAATAAATCCCGTTTAAATTATACCGTGTTTCTTCGGTCGACACGGCAAATTGCGTCCGATCAATCAATCCTTGCAACTCGGCCGTCGTCAACGTAAACATAAACGGCGTATTTTCCACTTCCATTGTCGGGAAGCCCGTTGCCGAAATCGTCGGCAAAGAAAACCGAGACCGCCCGGACGTAACCAATAACTGGCCGTTTTCTTCTTGCAAAGTACATTCGACTTGCGCGCCGTCCGGTAATTTTTTCACGATATCATAAAGTTTATGGGCCGAAACGGTTAAATTACCCTCGTTTTCCACCTGCGCCTGCACTTTATCCGAAATTTCGATTTCATTATCAGTCGCCTGCAACGACAGCATACCGCCGTTTTGAGTACTCGCCTCAATCAAAACATTAGACAGAATAGGAATTGTTTGACGCCGTTCAACCACGCTTTGAACATGAGCCAAAGACTTTAACAATCCGTCGCGTTCGATTAAAAATTTAACCATAGATTCTTCCTTCCCAATTCAATTTTACTTAAAAAACGTCAAAAGTCTGACCTTTCTCACTTGACTTATCGCCAGTATAGCAAATTGCACAAAAAAGGGTAGAAAAAAATCATCAAAAAAGCATATTTTTTTGTTGACAAATTCTAATTTATCAACTTGACAAAGGAATGCTGCACCCTCCGTTTTCAATCACATGCCCGGCGGGACAACACAATGTGCCGACAGGCGTTTCAAGGGCAGTATCGCAAAAACACGTTTCCGTCACGGGTTTATGATAAACACAGGCTTTTTTGGTTTCTCCGCTATAGGTGATGTCCTGTGCACACTCTTCCATGTAAACGTTTTGACAGTTGGTCGCATCATACGCACACTTACTACCACATTCTTCGCCATCTTTGTAACAAAGAGGTGATCTCTGCGAGGAACTTTTCTGGGAAAAGCAAGAAAATGATCCCTTTTGGCAAGTATATGCATCCAGTAAAGAATCATAGGCCCATGTTGCTACATTTGAACAAAGATTTAAACAGTCGCCGTATGAACAATGGCCAAAAGCATTTTCAGGATAGCAATAATAACCGCATCGATTATTGCCGACAAAACATTCATTGGTTTGATAATCGCAACACACGTCGCCTTTGCAACACATCTCACCTTGCAATGTTGTCCCCTCGGGGCAAGTAACCTGCGCACATGCGCCGTCGCAAACGGGCGGATTCGTACAATCCGTAGAGCAAACAAGGCCGGCCAGGAAACATCGCCACGTTGACGGATGACCGTCTTCATAGGCCATTGCCAAACAACTGACTCCGTTGTCATAAGCACATCCGATCAAATGTTCTCCATCCACCGTTACGCGTTCTTTTTGACCGCCGGCCGGACAAGTTTCATTTCCACACATCCCTCTTGTGCAATTTCCTGCATTGTCCGCACGGCAACAAGGATGAACTCCTTCATCGTCATCAAAACAATAAATCTCCCTTCCAGCACGACGAATAAAACAATCTGTTCCATCAATTCGGCACGCCCACTCGTATCCGCCAAAAATTGCTTTTCCTGCCGGTACATGCTGTAAGGTTGTTCCGTCCGAACATTCTTGAGGCCAACACGTCGCCAAATCGCATGCTTTTGCCTCATCATCGCAATCATACCCGCACAAGTCACCATTTAAGTAACAATAAGGATAGTTGCAATAAAGCCGTTGACAACTGCCGTCTTCAAAAGGACCCGAATAACCGGTCGGGCAAACACAAGCGTTATTGATGCTGTCATACGTTAACGGGCTCTGACATTGGCATGAACATGTTGTTTCATCCCAAAGGGCGAAGTCTGGACAAGTTTGGGGTTCACACACACAATCACAAGAAACGGGATCGCGGACAAACCCATCCCCACACATCGTGTAACAACCGCCCATGCATTCCGTGTAATCCGGCGCACATTGACATGTCCCAGACACGCACACTTCTTTGGGCCCGCACAGGTTGTCATTATCTTGACACGTCCCGCTTTCACAACTTTGACAGCCGGAACACTCACACGCAATCGGTGTCACACCCGAAGATGGTTTCCCGACAGACAAACCGTCATAAACAAAAACAAACGTATTTTGCATTTTGCAGGCGGAAGAAACCTCTTCACCGTTTAATGTAACGTGTCGAGGCAGTTTAAAGGTCATGTCCTGTAATCGGCGACAGATATTTTTGGGAACGTTGGATACTTTGATTTGAAAAGCGGCTTTTCCGACTTTGGTGTGTTCATAGGGTAAGTTTTCAAAGGTATCGTCAAATCCCGGCAATCGGAAAGAAGCATCGGTTGCAGTGTGTTTGACGATGGGGTTCGTGAAAGCGGAGACGGCGCGTAAATCGACTTGGTTATAGATTTGATTGGCGCGATGTTTAGCAACGGCAAAGGAATAAGCGACAATCCCTCCGACGGTTAAAATACCCATGATGGCGAGGACAGCAAGCATTTCAATCATGCTACGCCCGGATTGGGGAGACATTCC
>CALXTZ010000130.1 GCA_944391545.1 uncultured Alphaproteobacteria bacterium | reverse complement strand
AAATATGCGCATGTCACGTTCTTCTTTAACGGCGGCGAAGAAAAAATGTTCAAAGGAGAAGAACGCATTTTGGTGCCGAGCCCCAAAGTCGCCACATATGATTTAAAACCCGAAATGTCGGCTTATGAAGTAACGGACAAATTGGTTGAAGCGATTTTATCCCGAAAGTTTGATGCCATTATCGTTAATTACGCCAACGGCGACATGGTCGGACATACCGGCATCATGGAAGCGGCCGTCAAAGCCGTGGAAGCCGTGGATGAATGCGTCGGCCGGGTGGAAAAGGCCGTTTGCGAAGTCGGCGGTACGCTGTTTGTAACGGCGGATCACGGCAATGCGGAATTGATGAAAGACCCGAAAACCGGCGCGCCGTACACGGCGCACACGACTTTGCCGGTGAAAGCGGTGTTAGTTTGTCCGCCGGCCGGCGTAACCGGATTGCAAGACGGTCGGTTGGCCGACGTGGCGCCGACTTTATTGGATTTGATGAACCTGCAAAAACCTGCGGAAATGACCGGACATTCTTTATTGAAGAAAGGCTAACATGACCGGACGGCACCTCTTCTTTTTATGCTTTAGCGTCTTTTTGACCGGATACGGCATAAATGGGCATGCGGTGCCGTCTTCCGATGATTTGGAAAAATTACAGGCTCAAATCAAAGAAGAACAGCAAACGCATCGGGCGCTTCAACGCAAAGCGCAAGACGTTGCCACCGAGGTATCCGGCGTTCAAAAGAAAATGGTCAAAGCGGCCGAAACGGTTCAGGATTTTGAAGAAACGCTGACTCAATTGGAAAAGAAGCGCGCGGAACTGGAAGAGGAAGAAGCCCGCATTAATGCCCGGTTGACACAACGCCAAAGTCAACTGGTCAAAATGATGAGCGCTTTGCAAAAAATGGCCGTTAATCCGCCGGAAACACTCTTTTTCCAACCGGATGACCCGATCCGAACATTGCGCAGTTCTTTGTTATTGAAAGAAGGTCGGGCACCGTTGCAGGCTCAAACCGAAAAGCTGCGCCAGGATTTGGATACGCTCGCCTCTTTACAGGCGGCTTTGCGCGCGCAGGCCTCGCAAATCAAAGTTGCTTCCAAACGGCTCGAAGACGAAAAAAGCAATATGGAAAAGCTGATGAAACAAAAATTCATCCTGCAAACCCATTTTGAAGCCGAAAGCCAGCAAGCCAAACAAAAAAGCATTGAACTCGGCAAACAAGCAAAAGACCTTCAGGACTTATTGCAAAAATTGGATCGGGAACGGCGCAAAACGCTTTCTTTGGCGCATAAACAAAAACCGGTTTTCAATATTCCGATGCCGGCCAGAAATGATTCGGCTTTTTATAAATCAAAAGGCAATCTCCCGCTGCCGGCACGCGGACGCATCATTCAAACTTACGGAGAAAAATTGGAATCGGGTCTGACAACCAAAGGGCTCACTTTGCAAACAAGAAGTGCGGCTCAAGTCGTTGCGCCTTTTGACGGAACGGTTTTGTTTGCCGGACCGTTTAAAAGTTACGGAAATCTGTTGATTGTCGAACACGGAGAAGGGTATCATTCTTTGTTGGCGGGACTGGGAACAATCAATGCCAACGTCGGACAAAACATTTTAACGGGAGAACCTGTCGGAAATATGTCGACAAACGGAACTCAAAAGTTATATATTGAATTCAGAAAAGACGGTCAGCCGATCAATCCGACGGATTGGTTCGCGGCCAAACAGCAAAAGGGAAAAAATAAATGAAAAAATTGTTATTGATTTCATGTGCATGCTTATTGTTATTAACCGGGCCGTGTTTCGCGGATAAACCGCAAAAAGCCAAAACAGTCAAAGATGATCCCTATTTATTGCTAGAGCTGTTCGGCGCCGCTTTTCAATCCGTTCGAACGGATTATGTCGATGAAACGTCTGATCGTGAATTAATTGAAGCAGCCATTAACGGCATGCTCACTTCGTTGGATCCGCATTCAGGCTTTTTAAACGACGAGTCCTTTAATGACATGCAGGTTCAAACCAAAGGTGAATTCGGCGGTCTCGGTATCGAAGTCACAATGGAAAACGGGCTTGTCCGTGTGGTTTCTCCGATTGATGACACGCCGGCCTTTAAAGCCGGATTGCAACCGGGGGATTTAATTACGCACATTGACGGAACGGCCGTCATGGGGATGACCTTAACGGATGCGGTTGATAAAATGCGGGGAAAACCCAATTCCAAAATCAAACTGACTATTCGTCGTAAAAACGAAGAACCGTTTGATGTCACGATGAAACGCGACATTATTAAAATCGAATCCGTTAAATATCGGGCCGAAAATGATATCGGATACATCCGCATTATTACTTTCAGCGATACCACGACGGATCATGTTCAGAAAGCCGTAAAAGAAATGACCAAACAAATCGGCAAAGATAAAATCAAAGGTTTTATTTTGGACTTGCGCAACAATCCGGGCGGACTGTTGGAACAAGCCGTCGGCGTAACGGATACATTCCTGGATGAAGGGGAAATTGTTTCGACACGTTCTCGCATTGCCGAAGAAACGATGCGGTTGTCGGCGACCAAAGGCGATTTAACAAACGGGTTGCCGGTTGTTGTCATCATTAACGAAGGATCAGCGTCGGCCTCGGAAATTGTCGCCGGTGCTTTACAAGATCATAAACGGGCAGTGTTGGTCGGAACGCCTTCTTTCGGAAAAGGATCGGTTCAAAGCGTTAAACCTATTCCGGGATACGGCGCCATTAAATTAACGACGGCTCGGTATTATACGCCGTCGGGACGTTCCATTCAGGCAAAAGGTATTACGCCCGATGTCATTATTCCGCGCGCTGAAATCAAAGAGCTGCCGATTATCGAAGGATACAGCGAATCCAATTTACCG
>CALXTZ010000129.1 GCA_944391545.1 uncultured Alphaproteobacteria bacterium | reverse complement strand
GACCCTAGACGACAAATGCATATCACCCCCCCCCACTGTCAAGCATTTTATTCATAAAAAAAGATGGCCTCTTATTTCCTCTTTTCCCATAAAAAAACTCCCCGTTCATCTCGTGGTGTCTTCCTTTTATCTTTAAATCAGTCTTGTTTTTTCAAGAATAAATTACAATGGCAATGTCCCATTTCTTCAATTTCTTTTTCATGTTCACCACACGGACAGAAACCGCGAGACATATCACACGGGCATTTGCCCTCGCACACCGTTAAACACCGATTCATCACTTTGTCGGCGAACGGAGACAATTGATACCCCTTTGCCTTTGCATACAGTTCCAACGCATGTCTAAAATGTTCTTTATCCATTTTTTATCCTTTCAGTTTAAAATCCGAAACCAGCCGCATAAACGGCGTACAAAACCAATCCGGCGTATAATCCGGCCACGACATCATCCAACATGACGCCGTATGCATTTTCAACTTTCCGATCAAAATAACAAGCCGGCCAAACTTTCGTAATATCGAAAAAGCGAAACAAAACAAATCCCAACAGGTACATCATCCATGTTGACGGCAGAAAAGCGACAAAAACAAAAGCCAGCAACTGCCCGACAACTTCATCAATAACAACCAAAGAAGGATCATGTTTTGTGTATTTTAAAACTTCTTTTGTTGCGAACGCTCCCACCCAAAACAGAATAAAAGCCGTCAGCACAATCCCCCGAATTCCGCCGATTTCTTGAGCCACCCAACACACCGGCAAAGCCGCCAAAGACCCGACGGTTCCCGACGCAACGGGGCTGTATCCTGCTCCGAACCACGAAGCCGCCGCAAAAGCGGCTTTTTTATAAAAGTTTTGTTTTGACAAGCGCATTTTTCATTCCTTTGGAAGCGTCAGTATAAAATACTTTTGTCCTTTTGACAAGCGCTCTTTTCCGCAAGAAACACGCTGCCTTGAAATTTTTCTTGTTTTTCAAAAGAAAAAGCGTATGTTAAAAAACAAAGAGGTCTCGATGAACATAACACTTTTAACAATCGGCAAAATGAAAAAAGGCAGCCCGGAATTTGAAATAATGACAGGCTATATCAAACAATGCAAGTGGCCGATTATCGTCAAGGAATTTGAAGAAAAACGTACTTTATCCGTGGATGAGCTGAAAAAAGCCGAAAGCACTTTGCTTTTAAACGCCATTCCGCCGAAAGCTGTCGTTATTGCCATGGATGAAAAAGGCCGGCAAATGACTTCGCGGGAATTCAGCCAATATTTAGTCAACTGCCAAAACAGAGGTGTTTCGGACGTTGTTTTTCTGATCGGAGGCGCTAACGGGCATACGGATATGTTGCGTCAAAAAGCCAACTTGTTGTTATCCATGGGCAAGATGACAATGCCTCACATGTTGGCCAGAGCCGTCTTAACGGAACAACTTTTCCGCGCCTGTTGTATCGCGCATCATCATCCGTATCACCGAGATTGAATGATTCCATGCCGGCTTTCGTTTTCGTATACAGAAAAATAACGTGCAAAAGACTTTATATCTGTTATTACCAAGCGGCCTTTTTTTCATTAGTTAGCACAAAGGGCAGGATTACTACCATTTTTAACACTAAAGCCAACCTCCCCGTCTGATGGGTCAACATAGAGCGCATAAATGCTATCAAGAGTAGTAGCAACCCGCCCATTTCCCTTGAGAGAAAACGTTCTTCCGCACTTACCCCTTCCTGTATTTCCATCCCAATCGGGGCAAACTTCATAGATAGTGGCCAAATGCATGCCGTTGGCTTTACACCAGTTAAATGCACTCCACCAATTTAAATTGAAGTTACTCATGCAAAACGTATCTCCATCGACTGTGTATTCCGTTCCGCCGTTGCACGCTGCGATAGCTGTGGTTGACAACATGGCCGTTAAACACATTGTTAAAAATAATTTTTTCATTTTATTCCCTTTCTTTAATTTGAACAAGTCTTATCCGAATCTGTCGTCAACAGACAAATCCCGTACATCGGATCGGAACCGGAAGAACCTAAACTGTTTGTGTAATTCTCGTCTGATGAGATCAACTTACAATACATACCTGATGAGCAGCCCGTCTCTTCTCGTAAATAATTATCTGTTAAATGAACAGTTTGCTTACATGAGCCTGTGTTTGATGTCATTTTTTCGCATACACCGTACATCGTTGATGCTCCCGTAGAACCCAGACTGCCACTGCAATCTTCTCCCGTCCATGCGACACGACAATATTGTCCAGACGGGCAACTGCTGACATTTAAATCCGGTATCGTCTCATACGTCGTTGTCGGGTTCACATATCCTGTTACTTGACAGGTAGCTGTAACAGCCCCGACAGGATTCGTGTATCGGTAAACACACGCTGTTTCCCCGCAACATGTTTGGCTATCTTCTTGCCATGTCTTGCCCGATGCTTCACAGCATTCTTGACTGTCTTCCGGATTGCAACATGAACCCTCTAAACAAAGGCCCGTTGAACAAACTGTCCCGTCCGGCAAGTTTGTAAGTTGGTCGCAACCGTCTTCAACGGAAGTAATTTCCTGACATTCCGTCGGAACGGCCAGAGGCGGGCAAACACATTCATAATCCGTACACACTTCACCGTCAGTACACTCTTCATCCGTTGTACAGGCAGGCGGCATCTCACAATGAACGCCCTTATACCCGTTCGTACAATCACACACACCGTTGTTACAAACGCCATGTGAACCGCAATCTATTCCGTCACACGGATCTTCTGTCCCGGATCCCGAACCACTGCCGCTGCCGGAACCACCACTACCATTACAAATCATCCCGTCTTCGCCAAAACAGAACTTCATCGCCAAGCCGTCCGTCGTCCCGCAAATGTCACTGTCACCCGCATAAGC
>CALXTZ010000128.1 GCA_944391545.1 uncultured Alphaproteobacteria bacterium | reverse complement strand
ACTTGCGATTGTGTCTGTGAACCGCAGGAATGTCCCGAACATGCCTCGTGGGATACGGCAACTTGTTCTTGCGTCTGCGAAGACGGATATGACATGTGTGGTGGTTCGTGTCATCCCGTATGTAACGGTTCCGGTATGACCGGAGAAAGAGGACCCAGATAGTTGTGCTTGCATCTGTCTTGAAGGAACAAATGCTGATACTTGTGCTTGCCCCGCCGGATATGTGTATATTAACGGTCAATGTATGCGACTTTCCTGTAGCGGAACATCAAATTACTACTGTTATATCAACGGAAAACTGTGCGGATACAGTTACAACTCCGTTGGCAAAGAGTGCGCCCGCGGCATTTGCTATGCTGACGAGTGCCCGGATGGATCAACCTTCACGCAACTGACGACGGTACAATCATCGGGATACTGGTACGGTTGTCGTAAAGGCCGATGGGAAATCATGTCGGAGATGGTTGCCTATGACGGCGTTTGGTGTTGTCGAAAAGATAAATTTTTTGATTTTGACGGCCCCTGTACGTGGGGTGCTTGCGAAGAAACATATGATTGCGCGCAATATGGTGCCGTAAACGGGTATGTGTACCATAACCAATATCAAGCTTGTCTTTTCAACACCGGAGCTCCCAATGAATACGGATGTACCTATCGCTCCGTGCTGGGTGTATGGGAATGTTATAAAAATGATGTCATCTGCGGATCCAACTGCAGCGATCCGACAAATTGCGGAACGTGCAGTGAGGTGTGTGCTTACGAAGCAACCTATAACGCAACCACGAACAGATGTGAAAAAGACGGTGTTTCCTGTACCCTTTCCAGTCCCATAACTTGTTATCGAGGAGACACAAGATGCGGCGCTTCAGCTCCGGCCAATCAGACATCTTTCGGACAAACAAGCTCCGGCAACTGTTTTGATCCCGGATGCAGCGCATTGGACATGACGTTCGGATACATTGAAAGTATCAAATATTGGGGTTGTGTCAGTACCGACGGCATGCTCGGTTGTTATCATGAAGGCAATATGCCCCCCATTAATTGCCAATACAAAGGAAAAGGCATGTGTGCCGGTTATTGTCAAACGTATGATGCGTCGGATTGTGATGCCATCTTTTTGGAAGAATGTTCTCCGATTGATGAAGAAACAGGCAAACCCATTTGCCCGTATAATCAAACCGTTACCAAAACATGCGTTTGTTTGTCCGATCGAAATGCTGCCGTCGGCACATTATGTTGTCCGCCGGGACAAACAATCGTCAATGGCGGGTGCTCAACACTAACCTGTCCGGACGGCCAAACACCGGATGAAAACGGTATTTGTAAAACGACATGCGCCAATAACGCCGAAGTTTCCGATTGTGTCTGTACTGGCTCATCAAACAAAGATAAATTCAACCGCACGATTTGTTGCGAAGCCGGGTACAGTTGAAACGAAACAACCGAAGTTTGTGAATAAACGGTTGCTGAACGGACGACAGCTTTAAAACAGTCTGTTTTTATGGAAAAAGGCACATTCAGCGCCTTTTTAATAGGAAATATGCAAAGAACCCCGATACCGCCGCGGAGTTGATCTTTGTCGAGGCAACCGACTGTTAAAGTGGGGAATCATCGCCCGTTCCGTGTTTAATTTATGACGTTGTGTCGGCAAAGAAGCCCGTTGTTTGGGCAGACGCGCCGACTGACTCGGTAAAGAAGCCCGCTGTCTGGGCAACCGTGCCTCCTCCGTTGACAACCCGGCCCGTTGTTTAGGCAAACGCGCCGATTGTCGCGGCAAAGAAGCCCGTTGTCTGGGTAATCCTTTACGAACGCGCACTCGATGGCCACTGTAATTTCTCATGCGCGGACGGGCATAAGAAGCGACCAAAATATCCGACGAAACTTGTTGCTCCGTTTGGTCTGCAACGGCAAACAACGGTTCAACATCCTGAATCAAAGAGACATTCATAGCGGATACCGGCGTTATGCCGATTAAAACCCCGATAAAACTTATTATCCAAAAACGAAATTGCTGCATTTTCCTTTTCCATTCATCTCATGAATAAAATAAGGATAACGCCATTTTAAGTTTTTGTCAACATTTTTATCTTTGTTGTACTTTATGCACAGTCGCCATGTACCCCAAGATTCGTTTAACTCGGCCGAAAACGGGCTCCTGTTTATTCCAAGCGCGACGCAGCAATCGAACCGGCGGTGTGTTTGTCTTTTTTCGAACATACGAAGCCGTTTTTTCCGTCCAGCTTGTTTTATTAAAACAAGATACGATGAAATTCGATTGAACTTGGTTGACATACTGGAATTTTTCACAGCAAAGCGCAATGTTGTACAGTTGTTCAATTTCCTTTTTAAACACATCCGGATGAGATGTTTCATGAACCACATCGACAATTGTTTTATCCCCTTCCAGGTAAAAAGGCATTTGTTTGTCAAAGTGCAAAATTTGAAGAACCGTCTCCATATCTGCATTCCGGATGGATTGAAATAAAACGCGTTCTTTGCTCTCCAAAGCTCTTTTTTTCAAGAACAAATACACATCCGAATGCCTTCCGTGTTCCGCTTCGGCTTTTTCCCGAGCAAAATCCAACAACGTTGTTTCTTTCCCGTCAATTTCTTGCGAAATAAAGACGTTGTCTTTAAAGTCCAAAATCTGTTGAACCGTATCCAGGCGGCCTTTTTCAACATAGCGAAACAAATCTCGCTTAAAATCTTTAAACGCTTGCGCTTTTAACAGATCATAAATTTCATAGATAGAGTCAATTGAAAGAGCTTCTTTTTTCCGATCCAAAAAAGATTGTTGCGTCTCGTCTTTCAAAGAAATCAAGCGATCCCGAGCAATTAAAATCAAAGGCTTAACCTTTCGCCGGCCCCGATCACACCCGCGAGACCAAACACTCATTCCCCGTTTAGACCAAATATCCAAAAAACGTCGGCAAACAGAGACTAGATCGG
>CALXTZ010000127.1 GCA_944391545.1 uncultured Alphaproteobacteria bacterium | reverse complement strand
TATACCTGTTCCATCAATAACAATATCTGCGGCTATAACTGCGCCGATGAGCAAGGCTCTTCCTGCGAACAAGGCATTTGCCGCGCCGATGAATGCCCGACCGGTTTCTCACTCGATTACGTCACATCGGGTACTTATGGATGCACCAATCCCGACACATTTACGCAATGCTTCCGAACCGGTTCGACTTACACCTGCTGGAAAAATGGGGCTCTTTGCGGCGAAAATTGCTCCGTCTCTGGTACAGGCGGATCTTGCGATACAGGATGTCAATAAGTCACGCTTTGAAAATACAGGCCGGCGGCCGGTGCCGTCGGACCGCCTTTTGTGCGATCACACGCATGCATTGCTTCATGAAAGTCGTCAACTGACCACTTGCCTAAACCGACCAAACTTAACGAACCGACCATATTGCGGACCTGATGATGTAAAAAAGATTTGGCCTTAACCACGCAAAAAAGATAATCTCCGCGCCGCGTAATCGTGAACTCATTTAACGTTTTGACAGGGCTCTTAGCCTGACATTCCGAATCCCGAAATGTCGAAAAATCATGCTTTCCCAATAAAAGAAGAGCGGCTTTTTGCATTTGTTTTTCATCCAAAGGCCGCCCTTCCTGCCACACACGATTGCGATCCAAAACTGCCGGCGTGCGACGATTGAGGATTTTATAAATATAAGAACGTTCCTTGGCGCTGAATCGGGCATGAAAATCATCCGGCACCTCTTCGATTTTCAAAACACCGATCGGATACGGCCGGACAAGCGCATTAAAAGCGCCCTGCATCGCAAAAGCATCCATCGGTTGCGGTACATCGAAATGAGCCACCTGACCGTACGCATGCACACCGGCATCTGTTCGCCCGGCTCCATAAACAACCGTTTGCACATGTGTAAATTTTTCAAGTGCTTCTTCCAACACCTGTTGAACGGAAAGTCCGTCTTGTTGACGTTGCCACCCGACAAAATCGGTGCCGTCATATTCGATTGTCATTTTATAGCGAGGCATTATACACGTGTCCCGGCCTTTATCGGAAAACCGCGCAAGAAATCATCTGCGCTCATCGGCGTTTTTCCGGCACGTTGCAGCTCTGTCAACTGCAAAGCCGTCCCCAACCCGCAGGCGACGGTCAGACGATCATCCAAAAAGGTTCCCGGAGCCGCTTCTTTATCCAAAGACGGAACGACTTTGGCCATCAATACGTTAATCCGTTCCTCGCCCAGCATAAAATAAGCTTTGGGATAAGGCGACAAAGCCCGAATATGGCAATCCAGTACATCCGCCGGTTTCGCCCACCCGATTAAACATTCGTCTTTGGTTATTTTATTGGCGTAAGTGACACCTTGTGTCGGCTGATGAACAGCCGTCGGACGCCTGTCCAACGCTTCAATAATCAGCTTTGCCCCGATTTGAGACAGCTTATCATGCAACTGTCCGGCCGTTGTCGTCGGCGTAATCGGCGTGCTTTCGGATAACAACATGTCGCCCGTATCCAAGCCGGCATCCATTTGCATAATCGTTACGCCTGTTTCTTTGTCCCCGGCCATAATGGCTCGCTGAATAGGCGCCGCACCGCGCCATCTGGGCAACAAAGACGCATGCACATTGATGCATCCTCCTTTAAACGCCCGTAAAACCGGAATCGGCAAAATCAATCCGTAAGCACAAACAACCGCAACATCCGCATCCAATGCCGCAAAAATGTGCTGCTCGGTTTCGTTTTTCAGGCTGACCGGATAACGCACTGGGATTTTGTGTTTTTCCGCTTCCACTTGAACCGGAGACGGCGTCAGTTTGTGTCCTCTGCCGGCCGGCCGCGGCGGTTGCGTGTATACGCAAATCACATCATGTTTTCGGATCAAAGCCTGTAAAACCGGAACGGAAAAGTCCGGTGTTCCCATAAAAACAACTTTCATTCAGCCTCCTCCAATGCCTTGCGTTTACGATTTTTCTCTAACCGTTTCATAATCATTTTCTGGCGCAGTTTGGATAAATAATCCACAAAAATAATCCCGTCCAAATGATCAATTTCATGTTGCAACGCAATTGCCAACAATCCATCGCCGGTTATTCGGCACGGTTGGCGATCCGCGTCTTCATATTCGACGGTCACTTCGACAAACCGCTCCACCGGCGCAAATTGGTTAGGAACGGATAAGCATCCTTCCGAACATTCGGCCTTTTCTTCCGAATGCGCAACGATCTTCGGATTAATCAAAAACAAAGGATTAGGCTTTTCATCTTCGCGAGACACATCAATGACCACAATCCGTTTTAAAATACCGACTTGCGGCGCCGCCAAGCCGACACCGTGCGCCGCATACATGGTTTCCAACATATCGGCCAACAGTTTCTTAATTTCTTTTTCCTCTGCATCAACAGGCATGCTTTTTTGACGTAACAGCGGATGCGGAATTTCTAAAATTTCTAATTTCATCTTTTTTTCCTTTTCTTTTGATGCATTATAAAATAAAATGATAAAAAAGAAAAGACGGGAGATAAAAAAAATGCGCATATTTTTAATGATTTTATGCCTGTTCCTTTCCTTTTCAAAGGGTGTGCAGGCGCAAGACGGAACGTTTAACCTGATGATTTTCGGGGACAGTTTATCCGCCGGATACAAATTATCGGCTCAAGATTCTTTTTATAGCCATCTACAAAAAACACTTCTAGACAATGGCTATGACAATGTCAAAGTTATTAATGCCAGCGTCGTCGGGGATACAACGCAGCGCGGACTAGATAGAATTGACAGGGCTTTGGCACAAAATCCACATGCGGTTTTGTTAGAACTGGGTATCAATGATGCCTTACAAGGCGTTTCTTTGGCAACGACACAAACTAATTTAGAAAAAATCATTGAAACTTTCCAAGACAACGATGTTTCCGTCATGCTGGTCGGCATGATGGCTCCGCCGCAAGCCTCCTATGAAGCGCGCGCCGAATTTACGCAAATGTACAAGGATTTGGAAAAAAAATATGATT
>CALXTZ010000126.1 GCA_944391545.1 uncultured Alphaproteobacteria bacterium | reverse complement strand
ATTTCTGCGGTAAAATCCGCAATGACGGCGCGTGTTTTCTCCAAAACGGGATGTTTGGACACGCCCAACAAAATCAACCCGCATGCCAACAAAACATACAAGTAAACGCCGAAACGTCTGTAAAAAATTTTGAATGCACGGATGCGACCCATCCTGTCTTTCATGGACCGCCCTCCTGACTTAATACATGCTGGTCAAAATGTTTTCGTATTTGGCATCTTCTTCCAAAGCACGACCCGTTCCCATCGCCACGCATGTCAAAGGATCTTCGGCAACCGTCACGGGCAATCCCGTTGCCTGACGCAAAACAACGTCCAGGTTCTTTAACAAAGCTCCGCCGCCCGTCATGACAATGCCGCGGTCAACAATATCCGCCGCCAATTCCGGCGCCGTGTGTTCCAAAGCCACTTTAACCGCCTCGACGATTTGGCTGACCGGATCCGCCAAGCTTTCGGCAATCTGACGTTCCGTTACAACAACTTCTTTCGGCACGCCGTTCATTAAATCGCGCCCTTTGATTTCAATCTTGGCCCCTTCGCCATCTTCGGGAATACAAGCCGATCCGATGGCTTTTTTAATGCGTTCGGCCGATGATTCACCCACTAACAAGTTATGGTTACGGCGAATATAGGAAATAATCGCTTCATCGATTTTATCACCGCCGACCCGAACAGACCGGGAATACACGATATTTCCCAACGAGATCACGGCCACTTCCGTCGTCCCGCCGCCGATGTCAACAATCATGCTGCCGGAAGGTTCGGAAACCGGCAAGCCGGCCCCGATCGCCGCCGCCATCGGTTCATCAATTAAAGAAACCTTACGCGCTCTGGCATTTTCGGCAGCATCTTGAATAGCGCGCCGTTCAACCGCCGTTGACCCGGACGGCACACAAATTACAATCCGCGGCCGTTTCAACGTATTGCGGCCGATCGCCTTATAAACAAAGCGCTTAATCATTTCTTCGGCCACATTAAAGTCAGCAATCACCCCGTCACGCAACGGCCGAATCGCCTGAATTTGTCCCGGAGTCCGCCCCAACATCTGTTTGGCTTCGTCACCGACCGCAATGACATGCTTTTTCCCTTTGATTTCGGCAATAGACACCACGGACGGTTCATTTAAAACGATGCCGCGCCCGCGGACATACACCACCGTATTGGCCGTTCCCAAATCAATTGCCATGTCGGAAGAAAATAAATTCAGGAATTTAGAAAAAGAATTCGTCGCTTTCATCATAAGGTCTCCAGATTAAAATGATTTTTTCTTATTCATACACCAATTCATTCACAAACACAAATTTTTTTTCACTTTTTTTCATCAAAAACTTTCTTTTTAAAAAAGACAATGCTACACTTGGTTTAAACACGAAAAGGGAGAATAAAAAATGGCTCAAAAATCAAAACAAAAAAGACCCCTCGACAAAAGTTCACAAAAGCCGATGCCGGCTGTCAAACCGACTGAAGCCGTCGAACCGGCAAGCCCTCCGAAAACGGATCCGAAAAAACCGGCCGTTCCTCGCTTTATCCGAACTTTATTTTGGGGCATAGCCTGTCTGTTGGCCGTTGTCGTGCTGTACATTTACGTCATCATGATTCCAAGCCTGTCCGTCAAACCGATTTATGTCATGAAAACACCGAATACGACAGCGCCCGTACCGTCTTTGCTGACATCTGCCGAACCGGCTGACTTTTTAAAAACGACACCGACCGATGCAGGTACGCCGTCCGTCGAAGAAGCAAAAGCCGTTTCGGATGAAACGGAAAACTTAAACGAAACAGTCATCGAACCGATGATTGAAGAAAAAGAAACACAAACCGTATCGGCGTTACAAGAAGAACTGGAAACCTTAAAAAGCGCTCAAAACAAAACGCTCATCGATACATTGACTCTGTATCATTTAATGGCGAACGGTTATCCGTATCGATCCGTTTTGCAAAAAGTTTTGGCGGCCGATCCGCAAAATATTTTTGCCGTGCGCGTTCAAAAAGAATTGGCGGCTTTCGAGTTGACCGGCATCCCCACACTAACGCAATTGCAACACATGTATGCGCAAGATGCCAAAATGGCGGCTTATTCTTTTTATGTCAAAAAAGAACCCATGACATGGCAGGAAAACATTCGTGCTTTTTTAAAGTCGCTGGTTCAAATCCGGCCGAAGCATATCGCGGACAGTGATTTGACAGGGCCTCAAATTCTTTATAAAGCTCAAGACGAATTAAATGCCGGTCATCTTCAAAGAGCCGTTGATTTATTGCAAAAACTGCCGACCGAACAATCCGTTTTAATGGCTGATTTTATCCGCAACGCGTCGGCACGAATGACATTAAATCAAATCATGACATCCCTCATCCGTGAAGAAAGGAATTAACCCATGAAAAAAGTTTTAACATTTTTACTCTTTATTCTGGTCTTCGGGCTGCTTGCCTTATGGCTGATGGATCATCCGGGAACGGTTGTGGTCTCATGGCTTGATTACGAAATAACAACCTCCGTTGCGGTTATCGTTGCTTTTGCCGTTTTTGTTTTCCTGGTTGTTTATATTTTACGGTTGCCGGTTTTATTTGTCCGGTGGGTGCGCCGCTCTCTTATCCGCCAAAAACAGAAAAGCCGGGAAATCATGATGCAACAGGTCTTAAATGCCATCGCTGCTCAAGACGAACAAGCCGGCAAACGATTGGCGGCGCGCATTGACAAAACTTTTGCAGGTTCCTCTTCTTTGAATTTATTGTTAAAAGCATTGCTGAACCCGACGCCGGAAATTTATCAAAAACTGGCCGAAAACCCGGAAACGGAACTGGCCGGATGGAAAGGATTGATTGCGATTGAGCAAAAGAACGGAAACTTGGATGCTGCTTTGGCTTTATGTGAAAAAGCTTTTGCTAAATACAAAAACATTCCATGGCTGGCGCAAGAAACTTTGCAGTTGCAGGTTTTAAACGAAAAATGGGACAGTGCTTTGGCCACATTGGAACAAGTCAAAAAGTTGAAAATCGAATCT
>CALXTZ010000125.1 GCA_944391545.1 uncultured Alphaproteobacteria bacterium | reverse complement strand
GTTGCGGCCGGATTCTTTGGACGTATAAAGCGCGGCGTCGGCATATTTTGTCAATTCGTTAATGTCGCTGGAGAAAGTTGATTCGACAATGCCCAAGCTGATGGTAAAGCGAATATTTTCGCTTTCGGATACCGGCACCATCAAAGCAGCCACTCTCTCCCGAATACGTTCAGCGACCAGATAACCGTTTTCAATGGTTGTTTCGGGCAGCAGGATAATAAATTCTTCGCCGCCGTATCGGGCAAAAATGTCAGACGTACGCAACGTTCCCGTGATGCAGGCCGCCAAAGCTTTTAACACTTCATCACCGGCCGCATGCCCGTGCGTGTCGTTGACTTTTTTGAAATGGTCAATGTCCAGCATAATCAATGTAAACGTACTGTTGTACCGCCACGCGCGCCGAATTTCTTTGGCAGCCAATTCTTGGAACTGCCGGCGGTTGTAACAGCCCGTCAACGGATCTTTGACGGCTTTTTCGAATAAGTCTTGTTCATGCTGTTTTTGAGCCGTAATATCTTTAAAAGCCGTATACAGCGCCACTTCGTTTTCAAAATCAATCACGCGCGCCGACATTTCTAACCAGAACGTTTCATCCGTGCCGGGTTTGCGTAACAAAGCTTGGAAATTTTCAACAACCGATGTTTCCGCTAATCGTTTTAACAATTCTTTGCGTGCATTGGGATCCACATAATATTCTTCGGTTCGGAAAATCTTCGGATTGCGAATGTCAATATTAAATAAGTCGCTGGCTTTTTCATTGACCAACATGAGCCGGTCATCTTTCAGCTGGGAAATGATAATCGGGTAAGGCGACGCTTGGATTAAAAGCGGGATTTTTGCTTTGCTGAATTTAAGCTCGCGCTGTAAGACACGAACTTGATCTTTAAGCAGCGATGTCGTCGACAGGATGACGGACAGAATAACCAAAGCGTATAAAACGGCTTCAATGCCCCAAGAATGGACTTGCGCTTCAATGCCCCACGGCGTGACGGTGAACAGATAATAACATCCGAGCAGCATCACGGTTAAACCTGTTTTACGCAAGATTTGGTTCATGCCGTGCCGGCGCGGCAACGCAAAACAAAAGCCCAGGAAGAACAATCCGGCAATCAGATAAGTGGTCGGTAAGATGACCTGCCATGTCGGGGTTACGCGTAAGACGACCCAGACGGAGGCAAAAATAGCGGCCAGTGACAAAATAAGCGTTAATTCCCTTTTGACGACCTTGAAAATTTTCAAAGATTGCAGACCGCCGACGAACATAAGAATAACCGACGAGGACTGCAGGAAATAGGCTGTTGCTTCAATCCCGCGCTGCGGAATGACAAACGGCACAATGTCCGTCAAAATAAAAGTGCCGAACAGCAGGATGTCTTTGAACGCCAAAAACAAAAAAGCCAAAGCCGCGTAAGATAAATCATTTTTGCCTTGCTCTTCGTCTTTGCCGAGAAAATTCAGTGCAAAAAACGTCAGCAACGCGCCGAACAGTTCCGGCAGATAGGTTTGCATCATTGTTAAAACAGGGGCAGGTATCAGCATTTTTCGATCCTTTTTTATCTTGTTCGGCTTATTGTAAAATGTTTTTTAAAATTTTCAAAGTTTTTTTATGAATAGTCTTGCGAAATACAATCGTACGCATTATATAGGATGTAAATTCATGACAAAGGAGAACAGAAAATGAGCAAAGTTATTGGTATTGATTTAGGAACGACAAACTCGTGCGTTGCCATTATGGACGGGAAAGATTCCAAAGTTTTGGAAAACCGGGAAGGGGCGCGGACAACGCCGTCTATGGTTGCTTTTACGAACAAAGACGAACGTCTTGTCGGGCAGCCGGCCAAACGTCAGGCCGTGACAAACCCCGAAGGCACGCTGTTTGCGATTAAACGGTTAATGGGGCGTCGGTATGATGATAAAGTTGTGGCGCGTGACAAAGAATTGGTGCCGTATCATATTGTTTCCGGCGACAACGGAGATGCTTGGGTGGAAGTCCGCGGTAAAAAATATGCGCCCAGCCAAATTTCCGCTTTCATTTTGCAAAAATTAAAAGAAGATGCCGAAGCTTATTTGGGTGAACCGGTAACGCAAGCCGTGATTACGGTGCCGGCTTACTTTGACGACAGCCAGCGTCAAGCAACGAAAGATGCGGGCAAAATCGCCGGATTGGAAGTGTTGCGGATTATCAATGAACCGACGGCGGCGGCGTTAGCATACGGATTGGAAAAACAAGGTACCGGCACGATTGTTGTGTATGACTTGGGCGGCGGTACGTTCGATGTGTCCGTTTTGGAAATCGGCGACGGTGTGTTTGAAGTAAAATCCACAAACGGTGATACGTTCTTGGGCGGTGAAGATTTCGATATGCGCATTATTGACTTTTTGGCGGATGAGTTCAAAAAGGAACAAGGCATTGATTTGCGCCAAGACAGATTGGCTTTGCAACGGTTGAAAGAAGCGGCCGAAAAAGCAAAAATCGAATTGTCCAGCACGGAACAAACCGAAGTCAACCTGCCGTTTATTACGGCGGATGCATCCGGTCCGAAACATTTGAACGTGACGTTGACGCGGGCGAAATTGGAAAGCTTGGTTGAAGATTTGTTGGAAAGAACCAAAAAGCCGATTGACAATGCGTTAAAAGATGCGGGCATTTCCGCCAAAGATATTAATGAAGTGATTTTGGTGGGCGGTATGACTCGGATGCCGGCCGTGCAAAAATTGGTGAAAGATTACTTCGGCAAAGAACCGCACAAAGGCGTGAACCCGGATGAAGTGGTGGCTGTCGGGGCAGCTATTCAAGGCGGCGTGTTGAAAGGGGATGTCAAAGACGTTTTGTTGTTGGATGTGACGCCGTTGTCCTTGGGGATTGAAACGTTGGGCGGTGTGTTTACGCGGTTGATTGATCGCAATACGACGATTCCGACACGTAAATCGCAAGTGTTCTCAACGGCCGAAGACGGTCAAACGGCTGTGACGATTCGCGTTTTCCAAGGGGAACGTGAAATGACGGCTGACAATAAATTGCTGGGTCAGTTTGATTTGGTCGGTATTCCGCCGGCACCGCGCGGCATGCCGCAGATTGAAGTTACTTTCGATATTGATGCGAAC
>CALXTZ010000124.1 GCA_944391545.1 uncultured Alphaproteobacteria bacterium | reverse complement strand
GGCGTCGCCTGACAAAGCCAATCTTTACGCTGTTGTGTCGGGAGAGTCGGTAAAATTTGCAAGGCTTTATGAATAAACGTTCCGCGGCGCATTGCTTCTTTTTGAGCTTCTGTTAACGGAGACGGCGCCGCCGGTTCATCCAAAGCCGGTTTAGATGGTGTCAGCGGTTTCGGCGGAACGGGTTCTTCCGGCGCTGATTGGTAAAACCATGCCGGGATTTCAAAGTCTGATGCCAACGAAGTCGCCGATGATGATTCTTTAAAGTCCGTCTTGATTTGCTCACATGAGAGGCGGGTGATTTCATCTGCCCTGTAATGCGGCAAGCTTTGGGCAATCAGTTCATACCAATTGTTGGCAGAAGCTGTTTTGCCACCATCATAACCGCAAACGTAAAGCCGGTCTCTGGCGCGTGTCACAGCCACATATAGAAGTCTGTTATATTCTTGTTCTTCCAAGTACTTAATTGAGTTAATGGATGTATCACATAAACTTGGGCGCGTTTCTTTTTTAGGAATCCAAACCGGCAAATTTTGCATCCACACCAAAGGCGGCGTTGTGTTCGGTTTCCGCCGTGTGTCGGGCAGGAAGACGATATTGGATTGCAATCCTTTGGATCCGTGTACGGTCATAATGCGCACGGCATCCGGTGCATTTTGATCCAAGTCGCGTTTGATTTCGATTTCGCCGGCGGAAAGCCATTTCAAAAAGCTTTGCAACGACGGGACATGCGTTTGTTCAAATTGTAACGCCAGATTTAAAAATTCATCCAACGCTTCATTGGCTTCGTATCCCAATCGCTTTAAAAATTGAGTGCGCCCGTCCATTTTTCCCAAAATATACGAGAACAGTTCAAACGGCGGCATGGTATCCGTTAAATTCAGCAAATGCGCCAGTTTTTCATAAACAACCGGTTGTTTTTGTTTCAGGCTGTTCCACAGCGAACCGGTGCGTTTATAAGAAATATCAAACAATTGTTCTTCGGTTAATCCGCATAAAGGGCTTTTTAAAATTTCCGCCAAGCGCAAATCGTCTTCCGGCAGCAATAAAAAAGCGCCCAAAGACATTAAATCCATAACGGCGATATGGTTCGTCAAAATCAATCGGTCGACACCGGCAACGGGAATGTGTTTTTCTTTTAACGCCCGAACCAAATCAAAGATAAATTGATTGCGCCGTTGAACAAGAATCATAATATCGCCGGCTTGAATAGGGCGGTTTTGAGAGGGTAAAATTTCATGGCCGATCATTTGATGGATGCGGGCCGCTATTTTTTTGGCAAGCTTAACAGAAGCCGTCGGCGTGCTTTCCTGAAGAAGCGGCAGTTGCCAAGCTTCATCTGTTGCTTTTTTATCCTGTGTTTCAAGCGGCCAAATCTCGATTAATCCGGCTTCACCGGTTCGAGCCGGTAAATGAACGGCATCTTCTTTCGGATTTAAAACGCCTTGCGCGGCTTGTTTGTTTTGCAACAATAAGTTAACCAAATCCAAAACGGCTTGCGTCGAACGGAAAGAAATATTAAGTGGGACTTTTTTGAATTCATTTTGCGAGGCGTCAATTTTATCTTGAAAATACGTGCACATTTTTTCAAATTCTTGCGGATCCGCCCCCTGAAAGCTGTAAATAGACTGTTTTTTGTCTCCGACGACAAACAAGGTGCGCAAAACTTCGCTTTTGGTTTCTCCGCTGAAAAAATCCTCGGTCAGTTTGCGAATAATCGCCCATTGATCCGGGCTTGTATCCTGGGCTTCATCGACTAAAATATGATCAATGCCGCCGTCTAATTTGTACAACACCCAAGAAGCCATGTTTGACTCTTCCAACAACTGCCGCGTATACAAAATCAAGTCGTCATAGTCCAAAACGTCGTTTTCTTTCTTCAATGCTTGATATTGATCCAAAATATGAAAACCGATGGTTAAAAAGGCAGCCGTCGCTTCGGCGGTTTGAAGAGCTTTGATGCGATCTAAAACCTCAACAAGCGCTTTGGCAACGGGGATTTCTTCCGGCTTTAATTTTTTGCGGATTTCTTTTTCTTTTGTCAGATAATGATTTTGAAAAGCGTCGAAATCATCGCCGTCATAAACGGTTTTTTGCAAATCAAGCACCGTCATATCCGGAGAAACGTTTAAGGTATGATACACCTTTTCAATCAAAGAAGATAAACTTTGGTGTGCTTCCAACAAGCGCTTGAATTGGTTTCGTTCGCTGTCAAACGTTTTCATCAAATCGGCAAAACTTTTTTCGTTCATATAATTGGAAACCAGAGCCATTTGCGGCGCAAAAGACATTTCCTTTAATCCGTCGGCAATGGCACGAGACATGTAAAGACTGCTGTCTTTATCGTCCAACACGTCAAACGAAGAGGATAAACCGGCCTCCAGCGGAAAGCGTTTTAAAAGGCTTTGGCAAAAGCTGTGGATGGTCATGATTTTCATGCCGCCTTTAACATCCAAAAGCTTTGCAAACAAGCGCCGTGCCAAGTTTAAATGTTCCGGCTCAAAATCGTCCCCCTTTAAAGCAATCAGAGCTTTTGTCAATTCCGCATCATCTAAAACAGTCCACTTTTGCAGGATTTCCGACAAACGGTTTGCCATTTCGGCCGCTGCCGTTTTCGTAAAAGTCAAACACAGGATTTTTTCGGGCGGATAATTTGTCAGCAATAAATTTAAAACGCGGTCGGTCAGCACTTTTGTCTTTCCGGAACCGGCAGAGGCTGACACCCATGCGCTGATGTAGGGGTTGCTGGCTTCCTGTTGAGCGGCGTTCGCCATTGAAATTGCATCCATCGGTCGCATTTAATCCTCCTCGTCAGCATTCATCCATTCGGGCAAACGCGCCAAGTGTTCGTAATCATTATATGCCGGCCGTTTAGGCTTGGGGCAAGAAACATACGGCGTTTCCGGATTTTCAAAACAATTAATCAAATTTTTAAGGCCCTGCATGGCTTGCTCAATCATTCCATCAGGCGATTGTTTGGTTTTGCTGTTGGAAACGGATTTGATTTCGCCGCCTTTTTGCGTGCCGGTCAACCACCAGTAGGTCATGTCCTCAATCGCTATCTTTTCGGAATTGGGAATGTGCTTAAAGCCGTTGTTTTTCAAAAGAGCTCCTTCCAACAGCAACTGCGGTGCTTCTCCGGCG
>CALXTZ010000123.1 GCA_944391545.1 uncultured Alphaproteobacteria bacterium | reverse complement strand
CACGTTGTTCCGACTCCGGCCGAAGAATCGGCGCCCGACGTTTCGGCGGATACGGTCTCGTCAACGGAACAAGCACCGGCGGATGTTTTGGCCGAATTTGAAAATACGTATTTGGATCCGCATTTTACATTTGAAAATTATGTTGTCGGCCAATCGAATGAATTTGCTTTTGCGGCCGCCAAACGGATTGCCGACTCCGAAGAAATCACCTTTAATCCGCTTTATCTGCACAGTTCCGTCGGTTTGGGCAAAACGCACCTGATGCACGCGATTGCGGCTTCCATCCAAAAATCCGGATCCGGACGGCGGGTGCTTTATTTGTCGGCCGAAAAATTCATGTATCAGTTTGTGCGTGCTTTGCGGTTTGACGATACGGTTTCTTTCCGGGATTTGTTCCGTTCCGTTGATGTGCTGATGATTGATGACGTTCAGTTCATTTGCGGCAAAAAAGCAACGCAGGAAGAATTTTTCCACACATTTAACGCCCTGATTGATCAAGGCAAACAAATTGTTTTGTCTTCCGACAGTTCTCCGTTGGACTTAAAAGGTATTGAAGATCGGTTGAAAACACGCATGGCGCAAGGATTGGTCGTTGACATTCATCCGACGACGTATGAAATGCGAATCGGCATTTTGCAATCCAAAGCCGCTTTATTGGAAGCGGATGTGCCGCAGGACGTGATTGAATTTTTGGCCGAACGGATTACAACGAACGTCCGCGAATTGGAAGGGGCTTTGAAACGCGTTGTTGCCAGCACGCAATTATTGGGAACGGCGATCACATTGGACAACACGAAAGCGTTATTAAAAGATTTACTCAACACATATGAAAAAGAATTGTCGATTGATGACATTCAAAAGGCGGTTGCCGATTATTATACGCTTAAATTATCGGATTTAAAATCCACGCGCAGAGATCGCAAAATTGCGCGGCCGCGGCAAATTGCCATGTACTTATCCAAAGTACTGACAACAAAGTCTTTGCCCGAAATCGGATCTGCTTTTGACCGAGACCACACAACCATCATTCATGCGGTTCGAACGATTGAAGAAAAAATCTCGAGCGATG
This sequence comes from uncultured Alphaproteobacteria bacterium, assembly GCA_944391545.1. Taxonomy (GTDB): domain Bacteria; phylum Pseudomonadota; class Alphaproteobacteria; order CAAHEQ01; family UBA3637; genus CALXXA01. Next base: position 2,133 of record CALXTZ010000123.1, on the reverse strand, counting down.
CCGATTTAACGCAAGACATAACCGCTTTAAAACGGAGTTTAAACGCATGATCGGATTTCCTCTTGCGAAAAAGGCGGACAAGTCCTATCTTTTCCATAACAACGATGGAGAATGAGAATGGCTAGGCTGACCTTTAACACCCCTTTTATGCTGGGATTTGAAAACTTGGAACGGATGATGGATCAAGTCACGAAAGCCGGCAGTGAAGGCGGATTTCCTCCCTATAACATTGAACAAATCGATTCGGAAACGTTGCGCATTACGCTGGCGGTTGCCGGGTATGACGAAAAGGATTTAGATGTTTCCGTCGAAGACACGCAACTGATTATCCGCGGCCGCCAAAGTCCGGATCAGGAAACGCGGCAATACATTTATCGCGGCATTGCGGGGCGCACGTTTCAACGGTCTTTTGTTTTGGCGCAAGGCATGAAAGTCAAAACGGCTTTCATGGACAAAGGCCTCTTGCATATTGACTTGGAAAAACCCAATCCGCAACAAGTCGTGACAAAAATTAAAATTACGTCTTGCGCACCGAAGAAAACGTTGCTACAAACAAAGGATGACCATGATTAAAATAACAAAGAAAAATTTAATCGAATGCGATTTGTCCATGGATAACGATCTGAATCAATGGGGCATTGATGACGTGGCTTATTTAAAGAAAGATATCGTCGATAATGAAGAAGTTTGGTCGATTTATGCGGCGGAAGGTACCCGCATGGGATATGCTGCGGATCGTCAAGTAGCGATGGCTTTGATTTCCCAAAACGACTTAACCCCAATGAGTGTCCATTAAAATCCAGAGAGCTTATTTAAAAGTTTTTTATTCATAAAATCAAATAAATAGAGCATAAAATTCTAAAAGAACAGGAAACAAAGTAGTGGTACATTTTCATCCCCTTCAAAAAGAACACACCCGACACGATCATTCTTTACAGGGTTCTTCTCTTTACAAAGAACAACCCAAGTCTCACCGCCGTCCTCGATTTAACCGAGAATTTTTAGAGACACTTATTTTCTTAGCTATAATTGCAGCTTGGATTGGATACGTTTATATAATAAAAGATGATCTAACAGTTCCATATATGCTGGGGAGTCTTTTCGGATAAATTTTGTAAGTAAAAAAGGAGCTTTTAAAGCTCCTTTTCTTATCTTTTTCCACGATAGCGTGTGGCCAAACTGACCCGCATCGTTTGAAGTCCCGGCCGATGAGCCGCCACTTTGCGGTCATATTGCGTTCGTTTCGATTGCATGCGCATCAATAAATACGCTGCACTCGGAATGCGCGGCAGGCGAAACGGATAAATCATTCCACCTGTCAAAGCCGCCACGATCGCATAAAAATACATCTCTTTAGTCATCGATTTTATCCAATTGAATTTGAATGGTGCCGTCGCCCAATTCATCCGTCACATCCACATGTTCCAACACATTGGACGGCATCATGAATTTAGCCAGCACTTGTTCCATCACATAATTTTCATGCATCAGCAAAGCTTCCTTCACCAAATCCGAAGAGGCCGTAAAAGTCACCTGAATCCGGTCGGAAACATGATAGCCTTTTTCTTTGCGCGCCGTTTGAACCAATCGGACAAAGTCGCGGGCAATCCCTTCTTTTTCCAACTCCGGATAAATGCGCGTATCCAGTTGAACCACAGCCGTATTATCCGGCAAAGCCATCCCGTCAATGCCGTCTTTTAAAACCAACCGCAATTCAAATTCTTCCGCATTCAAAACCTGCCCGGCGATGAACAATGTCCCGTCTTCGCGAATCGACCAATCATCGGTTTTGGAGGCCGCCATGATGTCTTTCATATACGGGCCTAACCGTTTACCGATCAGCGGCGTTTTCAAATACAAAAAGTGTGTCGCCAAAACATCAATGTCTTTTACAAAACCCACTTCTTTAACGTTGATTTCATCTTTGATGATGTCAACAAACGGTGCCAATTCATCGACTTGTTCTCCGGCAACCGTCATCGAAGCCAACGGCAACCGATTGCGCAGTTTCTTTTCTTCCCGCACCGCCTTAGCCGTCGAACAAACCGCGCGCACCAAATCCATGCGCCGAATTAAGTCTTTGTCCTGTGTCAAATCATCGGCCGTCACCCAGTCCGTTAAATGGACGGATTC
>CALXTZ010000122.1 GCA_944391545.1 uncultured Alphaproteobacteria bacterium | reverse complement strand
TGTACCTGCGACGGAGATACCACGTCCGTTGACGGCATAAATTACTGTTGCCCGGCGGGGCATACGTACATAAACGGGACATGCGCCATCAATTAAGAAAAAGAAAGGAGGTTTTTTGCCTCCTTCTTTTCTTTAGAACAATTTGAAACCGGATTTTTTAACAGGTTCCGTTGCCCGCCAGGCGTTGGCTTTTTTCAGCCCTTCGGCCTTTTCCGTTTCCTTCAACTGCGGTTCAATTGATTTGATGACACCGTCAATCATTTCCTTTAACGGTGATTGCGCTTTTTTAGCTGCTACTTGCAACCACATGTAACAGGTTGTCGGATCTAATTTTACGTCTTTTCCTTCGCAGGACAGCTGTGCCATCTTGTATTGCGCTTCCGGGTCACCGTAATTTGCCCCTTTTTCATACCAAGCCACAGCGCCTTTCGGATCTTGCATCAGCGTTTCAATAATTTTAGCCCAGAATGTATATGCCTCCGGTCGGCCGTTTTGCCCTAATTCTGAAATTTTAGCTTCAATTCCGGCAGTTTGTCTTGTCGTAATTGCATTTTCCAATTCCTCGGTTCGAATACCGTAAGCAGAACCGTCAGACAAAACAGTGATGTTCTTTTCTTGCAATTGGCGCAGGGTATCCACATCGTTAAAGCCCGGTATAATCGCCGCCGGTTCAGATAATTCCGTTTCCGGAACGGTGTCTTTCGGAGCAACAGGGCGCCACTTTCTGGCCGTTTCCATTGCAATTTCCAAGTTTTTGGCATCTTTAATCTTTTTCGCAACGGCATCCCGCTGGCCGGCCGCCCACGTTCCGATTTCGTCCGTGTTGTAAGCGGCGATGATGTTATACCATGCATGCGCTTCTACCGGGTTCGCCAAAATCTTGTCGTTTGCCCGCAAATCGGCTAAATCATGTTGTGCGGCAACATAACCTTGGTTCGCCGCGCGAGACAGCCATTTCAAAGCCAGTGCATAGTCTTGCGGAATACCGCGTCCGTAGAGGTATAACAGGCCGAGTTTGTATTGAGCCGGCGCAAATCCCTGCAACGCCGCCATTTTGTAGAAACCGGCTGCATACACATATTCTTTTTCAACCGCTTCTCCTTTGGCGTAGATTTCGCCCAATTGATATTGCGCTTCCTGATCCCCCGCCCGAGCCGCCGTTTTCAACAGTTCAAATCCTTTTTCCGTGTCTTGTTCAATGCCTTCACCGGAGATCAGTAAAACACCCAGCTTGGACGCCGCGGTTGTATTGCCGGCTTGGTAGGACTTTAAGTAATATTCGGCCGCTTTCAAATTGCTTTGAGGCACGCCCAATCCGCCTTCATACATCATACCCAAATGGTAAGCGGCGATGTTGTCACCTTCGTCGGCCAGATAGGAAAATTCGTCAAACGCCTGTTCATATTTCTTTTGATCATAAAATTCAAGCCCTTCTTTCAATCCCGCAAAAGCCGGTGTTGCCAGAATGGTTGAACAGCAAAGCGATAAAATGATTTTTTTGTACATCTGTTTTTCCTTATTATCAAATTTCTTCTATTTTACTATAAAAAATTGTTTTTACCAACATATTTTTATTGACTTAAATAAGTTCTGGGGTTAATGGCTTTTGTTCCTTTACGGATTTCAAAATGCAATTGCGGCGCATTGACGTTTCCCGTCGAGCCGACTTTGCCCAAAGTTTGGCCTTTTTTGACGGTTTGCCCGCGTTTAACGGATAAAGAATCGGCATGCGCGTAAGCGGTAACAAAGCCGTCGGCGTGTTTAATGAGCAACAGATTCCCGAAACCCTTTAATTCGTTTCCGGCGTAAGCAACGACACCGTTTTCGGCTGCTTTAAACGGCGTTCCGCGAGATGCTTTGATATTAATGCCGTCATTATGCCGCCCTCCGCCTGAAGGACCGAAATTGGAAATGACCTTTCCGGAAACAGGCCATGAAAATCGGCCGGATCGGCCGGGTGCTTTCGGCAAAGTAACCGGTTTTGAGGCAGTTTTTTTCGTGGTTTTGGTCGAGCTTTGAGCCGGTGTTTTTCGGACAGCAGCTGTTTTTGTGGCTTGGGCAGCCTTTTTGCTGCTTTGAGACGTTGCCGGAACCAGTGTTCCGGGCATGACAAGCGTTTGTCCGAGAGAAAGTGTATAGGGTGCTTTAATGTGGTTTGCTTTGGCCAGCGAGTTCATGTCAACGTTATAGGCTCGTGAAATACTGTAGAGTGTATCGCCTTTACGAACGATATGAACTTGAACCGGCGGAATGAAGAGCAATTGTCCGACCGACAAACTGTAAGGCGGTTTCAGTTTATTTTTTTCAATAATATCCCGGGGAGGGACTTTATATTGACGAGAAATGGCATAAACCGTTTCTTTTTTCTGGACGCGGTGGAATTGACCGTGCGTTTTGTAAGAAGGTTGTAATTTCACGTAATGCTGCGCGCAGCCTGCCAAAAGGGCGGCTAACATTAAAACAAAGCAACCTTTTATCCACCGGGACTCTTTCATGAAAGAAAGTATATCAAAGGAAAGATTAAGAAATACTAAAGATTTCAAATCCGTACCAAGTGAATTTCAATCAACGGCTTTTTGCCGAACTGTTCGGTAATAAAACGACGAACGGTCAACCGAACGGCTTCCTTGACAAGGTTGTCATCTTGTTTTTGATCCGTCGGCAGTTCATCTACGTGCATTTTTATCAGTTGAACCAGTTTTTCCAAATCTTCGGGATTGGTATCCAATAAACCGAAAGATGAAATCTGCGGTTCGCCCAAGATTTGCCCTTTTTGATCAACAACGATTGTCCCGACGACGGTTCCGCCTTCGATCATTTTGCGGCGTTTCTTTAACACATCCGACCCCAGCGAAACAATTTTCTTTCCGTCCACAGCCAAACAACCGACAGGAACTTCTCCGATAATTTCGGGATCGCCATCATTTAATTCCAATACATCGCCTTCTTCGACGATAATCGATATGCCGGCGCCCCATTCTTCCGCCAATTTTTTATGCTCGACAATATACATCGGTTCACCGTGCACCGGAATGGCAATTTGAGGCTTCAAATAATCATAAAGCTTTTTCATGCTGTCTTGCGCCGGATGCCCGGATACGTGAACCAGCTTTTCCCGATCCGTGATAATGGTACAGCCCGACATGAGCAATCTTTTTTGCAAGGCCGCAATCGCCAGTTCATTGCCGGGGATAACGCGCGAAGAAAAAATGACAATATCTTGCGAATCCAAAGTTAATTGTCCCGGCGCCGGACGGGGAGAAGCCAATTTAGACAATGCCGAGTAAGGTTCTCCCTGA
>CALXTZ010000121.1 GCA_944391545.1 uncultured Alphaproteobacteria bacterium | reverse complement strand
ATATTTTCTCAACATTCTTTTTTCCCCTTTTAATTAAACATAATTAGATTTTCCCCCCCCCCCCCCACCTTTTTGTCAAGATTTTTTAAAAAGAATCTGCTTTTTTATCGGACAGCGGCATCCTATATAAACAAAGGGGAGGAAATTATGTCTCAAGTCATTCACATTTCTGTTTTAGCGTTGACGCTGGCTGCTTTTGCCATCGGAACCAGCGAATTTGTCATTATGGGGCTTTTGGTTGACATCGCCAAAGAGCTGCACGTGTCTGTTTCAAAAGCCGGCATTCTTGTCTCTGCCTACGCGATGGGTGTTGTCATCGGCGGCCCCGTAATGACGCTGCTGACATTAAAATTCCCCCGCAAACAAACCTTAATCGGCCTCATTTGCCTGTTTGTTATCGGTAATATTTTATGTGCTTTGTCGCCCGGTTATCCTTTTTTATTGGCTTCGCGCATATTGACAGCCACCTGTCACGGTACTTTTTTCGGTATCGCCTCCGTCGTTGCCACGCAATTGGTGGATTCCAAACACAGAACTTTAGCCGTCGCGCTTGTTTTTTTGGGAACGACATTAGCAAACATGCTGGGCGTTCCCATCGGAACGGCCGAAGGCTTTGCACTCGGTTGGCGTTCAACTTTTTGGTCTATCGCCGCACTGGGCAGCGTTGCCGTCATCGGTCTTTTTTTAGGCTTGCCGAATAACCTACCTCCGACGCGGGCGCATGCCGGCAACGAATTCAACGTGTTTCAAAAACCGAGCGTATTTATCCCTTTATTATTATCGGCTTTGGTCAACGGCGGATTGTTCGTCGTCTTCACCTACATCACGCCGCTTTTAATGACCGTCACCCATGTTCCGCAACATCATATTACACCGATTTTATTAATTCTGGGCGCCGGATTGCCGATCGGAACCTTATTGGGCGGAAAACTGGGAGACAAAGCCTTAATTCCGTCTTTAGTATTTCTTTTTCCGATTTTATTGGTTTTATTGCTGGGCATTCACATCTTTATTCCCAAAGAAATCCCCGGCGTCGGTGTTTTGTTTTTATGGAATATGGTTACCTTTACCATTGCACCGATTTTACAGGTCATGGTTGTCAACAACGCAGCCGAAGCGCCGAATTTAGCATCGACTTTCAATCAAAGCGCTTTTAATCTCGGGAACGCCGTCGGCGCTTGGACAGGCAGCATTTTGCTGGCGCATCAGATGAATTATATTGATTTACCGCTTGTTTCCATGCTTTTCATTGGCACCGGATGGATTTTGGTTTTGATTTATGCGAAATGGGTTCAACAACCGCCCGAAACAGCTTTACACACATCAACCCACTCGGCGGTCGGAACCAATCGGGCCAATTGATCGCAGGTCAATTCAATGGCGGAATGAGAACTGCCGCATGCGGGAAAAACCGTTTCAAAACGCTTTAAGCTGATATCCAAATAAATTGAAACAGCCGTTTTAAAATCTCCAAACGGACAGACGCCGCCCACAGCATGCCCCGTCATTGCCAAAACATCCTCTGCCGACAACATTCTCGCCTTAAAACCGAACGTCTTTTTAAATTTCGCATTATCGATTTTCATATCGCCGGCCGTTACGATTAAAAGACAGCCTTCTTCCTGATAAAAAGACAACGTTTTGGCAATGCGTTCCGGCTGTGTCTGAAGCGCTTTAGCCGCCAATTCTACGGTTGCGCTGGATTCGGGAAATTCCATCACCCGATCCGCCATTTGAAAGGCTTTCAAATACGTTTTAACTTGTTCCAAGCTCATCTTTGTTTTTCCCCGACATAAAGGCCGTGTAAACTGTATCCCAACAAATACGGATCGGCACAATGCGCCAAATGATATTGCACCCATTTTTGATATTGATCCGCTGTCATGGATTCAATCACATTTTTCAAAACATACCCTATTCCGTCCGCCGCAACATGCGCGCGTTTCGTTAAATGAGCCTGCGCCATTTCCTGTTCGATGCTTTCCGGATCCGTTCGATAAAAAAGATGACCGGAGAAATGCCCCAAAGGAGTGCTTCCTTTTTGAACGATATCCATTAAAAAGTCAAGCCGATCGGCACCTTTCTTTAAAAGGCCGGACAAAACCTGTGCATGTTTATTGATATAAGCCCCCGCAAACAATCCGCCGGGTTTTAACACGCGGACGCATTCTTGAACAGCCTGCGCTCTTTCCTCATCGTCAGCCAAATGATACAAAGCTCCCATACACAAAACAGCATCAAACCGATTGTCCGGGAAAAAGCTTAAATCTCGCGCATCCGCCACACATATATCCGTTAACACCGGTTCTTTTTGCTGGCGTTCTTTTATCTGATCGACCAAAGCCGGCACTAAATCACACGCCGTAACCGTATAGCCTTCGGCCGCCAAAGCAAAGGCATACGCACCGGCACCCGCGCAACAATCTAAAATACAAGCGCCCGGCCGGATAAGCCGTTTTAACACATCCATTGTTGTTAAAAATTCAATCCAATGCGCTCTGTCTTTCAAAAGACGCCCGGCTTCATCATAATCATTTGAATAAAATTGAATTAATTCTTCCTGCATATTTTTAATATATCCCGATAATGCATGCCGATGCAACTGTTTTATAGGGAAAACTTTGACGTTTTTCAAATTTCCCTTTGGGTCTTCTCATCCTCCCGGCACTACCAATAAAAAAAGGTTGCCGGGAAAACTGCGGCGCGCTCAGGAGAGTTGCTCGCTTCGCTCGTCCCTAACGGGACCGTCTTCCAGACGTCGCGCCCTGTCGGTCGCCGAATCCCCCTTGGGTCTTCTCATCCACCCGGCACTGCCAATAAAAAAAGGCTGCCAAGAAAAACTGCGGCGCGCTCAGGAGAGTTGCTCGCTTCGCTCGTCCCTAACGGGACCGTCTTCCAGACGTCGCGCCCTGTCGGTCGCCGAATCCCCCTTGGGTCTTCTCATCCACCTGGCACTACCAATAAAAAAAGGCTGCCATATGGCAACCTTTTTTTATTGGCGCGCTCAGGAGAATTCGAATCCCCAACCTTCTGATCCGTAGTCAGATGCTCTATCCAGTTGAGCTATGAGCGCACGATCCAAAACGAACCCCGATGAGCCAATCAAACCTGAAATAACCGCTCTGCGGGCGAACGTGAAGTTGTTATATCCGATTCTTTAAATAAATGCAAGCCCTTTTTTATGCATTCACACGACTTTTTGGTGTCCCGACCCAAAACGGAACATATCCAGACCCCGAATGAGCCGCAATTTCAATCGGTTCAGAAACTAAACCTTTGTCGCTGACAGGAACCAAATTCCGCAACGTTTTCGCTTTGTCATGCGGAACATAA
>CALXTZ010000120.1 GCA_944391545.1 uncultured Alphaproteobacteria bacterium | reverse complement strand
GTCGGAAAGTTGTTTTCCATCGGCGTTGCGAGAGGGCGCGGGTGGGCGCTCCGCCGATATGATGTTCGGTTTCCGACTGCGCCGCCATTGGGAAAACCGTCTCCGATCGCACCGAACGGCCGGGGCGGGGGCGCGGGTGGGCGCCCCGGCCGTAAAAAACAGAGCTACACCCTGCAACCCTTTCCCTGACCCGTCTTCTCCGAAAATACTTCCGAATACCGACATCGTTTCCTCCTCTTTACCATCAGACTTGGAAACAGCATACACTACCCCCCCCCCCCCACTGTCAAGCAAAAAATGGGATAAAAAAAAGACCCCGTCAAGGGGCCTCTTTTAACGAATCACTTTTGTCTTATACAGACTTGGCAGCTGCCGCTTTTTCAATTCTTTGTTTGATTTCTTTGGCTTCAGCCGTCAAACGACTATTCGGAGTCGACATCAAATAAGCATCCAATCCGCCGTTGTGTTCAATTGTCCGCAAGCCATGCGTAGACACACGCAAACGAATGACATTGCCCAAAGTTTCGCTCAACAAAGAAACGCTTTGTAAATTCGGCATGAAACGGCGTCTTTTTCTGTTTTTAGCATGACTGACCGTATTTCCAGTTTGTACACCTTTTCCCGTGACCGGACAACGTTTTGCCATAATACAATCCTTTCTTTAAAAATAAACTCGAGCCACCCTTTTACAGACTTTTCATCAAAAAGTCAAGTAAAATAATCATATCCTATAAAAATTTTATCAACGCAAAGCTGCCGGCCAGCAAAACAAAGAACAAAATGGACAGCCAACCCAAATTCTTTTCAATATATGTTTTCATCGGTTCGCCCCACTTCCACAACAACCAGGCAACCAAGAAAAATCGGCCGCCGCGCGACAACACCGAAGCAATCCCGAAAACGCCCAAATCCAAGTGAGTCACGCCACTGGCAATCGTAACGACTTTATAGGGAAATGGCGTTAATCCGGCACCAAAGACAATCCAAGCTCCATATTGATGATAAGCAGCGGCAAATTCTTCGAACTGCGCGCGAGCATGATAAAAATTCAAAATCGGCACAGCCACTGAATCATACAGCATATACCCGATAAAATACCCAAAATACCCGCCGAGTACACTAGCAACCGTACAATACATCGCCAGCATGAATGCTTTTTCCCGATTCGCCAACACCAACGGAATCAAAACTACATCAGGCGGAATGGGGAAAAAAGAGCTTTCCATAAACGAAACAGCCACCAACAGCCACACAGCGTTTGGTTTAGCCGAAATCCCCATTGCCCAGTCATACATGCGTTTAATGGTACGGTCATAGAGTTTTTTTATCATCAATTCCTCTTTGCAAATCAACAGTTCTATGTTATCTTATCGAAAACAAAAAGAACTGCAACCTTTTTTACAAAATGAGGAGAACGAAAATGAAAAAAGCTTTGTGCAGCGCCTTTATCTGCTTAACATTGGCCGCATGCGGAGTCGGAGAAACCAACTCGACTTACAGCCGGTACGACATCGGCCAACAGGCGCAAGTCCAATATGGAACGATTATTTCAATGCGCCCGGTTAATATCAAAGGCACGTCAACCGTCGGTACTATCGGCGGAGCTGTTGCCGGTGGCGCAGCCGGATCCATGATCGGCGGCAATACGGCCGTTAACATCATCGGCGCAACCGGCGGAGCCATCGTGGGCGGCATGATCGGTAATGCAACCGAACAAGCCATTACCAAAGATACGGCTTATGAATTTATTATTCGCAAGCAAAACGGCCAGACCGTTGCCGTTGTTCAATCCAATGAAAATCATTTCCGTGTTGGAGACAATGTGATTTTAACCGTCACAGACGGCACAACCCGTATTCAATTGTATCAATAAAAAAAGGAGTTGAATGACTCCTTTTCAATAAAAAAGAAATTAATAAACACACAAGGCACGATTAGATTCATTTTTATACGGTGCTGATACAGAGTGCCTAGGAACTCTCGGGACAAGAGTGAGCGCAGTCTGACTATTAAGGGAAGTTGCTGTCCAGCAAGATTTTTGACCTTTTAAGAATGTCTGAGTACAGTATTCAAACGTACCTTCTATCCCATCCTCATCATAACCTCCCCAACCTGGACAAACCTCATATATCGTTGGTAAGTGCATACCATTGGATTGACACCAATTCTCTGCGCTCCACCAGTTTAATTCAGCATTACTAAGGCAAAATTCACCTATTTCTGTTCCACCATCGCATGCAGCAATAGCAGAACCACTCATTGCTGTTGCGACAAGCATTGCAAAAAATATTTTTCTCATCTTATTTCCTTTTCCTCTCTATTTACTCAATGTAAAAAATATATTTTCATTTCAAAAGCAAACTAATAGACACATATCGCAGGCTCATAATTTGTCCTATAGCCCCAACTCGAACTTCCAGTTGAGGTGTTAATAGAATATGCATTACGATCACTTTCATAGTTGGTAATAGCGGCAGTTGCAGTCCAACAAGACCCCACTGCCGGGAGTGTTCGACCACACACATGCAGGTTTTGTCGTGTCCAATCTGGGCAAAGTTCATTAATAGTGGCCAAATGCATACCGTTGGCTTGACACCAATTCGCTGCGCTCCACCAGTTGAGAGAGATCTTACTGACACAAAACGTATATCCATCTATGACATACTCCGTCCCGCCATTACACGCAGCAGAAGCAGGAGTAAATAAAATTATTGTTAAACATATTGTTAAAAACAGTTTCTTCATTTTATTTCCTTTTATTAATCTGAACAAGTTCTTCTTGAATCCGTCATCGATAAACAATATCCGTACATCAAGCCGGCTCCGGTCGGTTCCAAACTGTTTGCGTAGTCCTCATCCGATGATGTCAAGTTACAATACTTCCCCGCCGGACAGCCAGTCTCTTCCCATAAATAACTTGTTAAATGAACACTTGGTTTACACGTATTGATAGAAATGACAGAAACAGACTTTTGTTCACAGTAACCATACATCGTACTGGCTCCTGCCGGCTCCAAAGAACCTGTACATGAGTCATTCGTCCAGAGTACGCGACAGAACTGCCCCGGGGGACACGAACTAACATTTAAGTCTGGCATAGGCTCAAAAATTGTCGTAGGATTCACATATCCCGTCACTTGGCAGTTAGCTGTAAGAGCTCCAATAGGATTCGTATATCTGTACACGCAAGGCGTTTCGTCACAAGAAGCAGAACATGTTTGCGTCTCTTCCTGCCATGTTTGACCGGCGGCTTCACAACAGGCTTGACTGTCATTCGGGTTACAACAAAAGCCCTCTAAACAAACGCCCGTTGAACAAACTGTCCCGTCCGGCAAGTTTGTAAGTTGGTCGCAACCGTCTT
>CALXTZ010000119.1 GCA_944391545.1 uncultured Alphaproteobacteria bacterium | reverse complement strand
CCGGATTTGCAACAAATACCGGCTTCTTCAAAAAAGTACGGTGCCTCATCGGGGCATTTACAAGCACCTGTATCTGCATCCGGCACCATATTGTTCGGACACCCGCACGTCGTCGTAGCATCACAGGTCATGTAACTTTCGGGACAACACACCCCGTTGCAACATTTCGTGTCACAACAATCCGTATCACCGCACTTTGTCGCTGTCGGCGTCGGGCAACAGGTGTTGGACGTCGTGCAATAATCACTGCCGCAATCCGTACATCCGTCCGTGCCGCAAGGTGTTTGAATGATGCGGCATTCCCCGCCGCAACAGGTTTCTCCTTCTTCACAAGAGGGAATACAAATGCTGCTCACATTTCCCATGTCTTTGTTCATGTAGAAAACCAAAGCATTGGTATCGTTTGTACAAATATCGGTGGTATCATATCGAATGTCATTGACGGTGACGGTTTGATTTTCATCGATCATATCCAGCATAAGAGAACAAACGCGTTTAGGGACGTCATTGACATGAACGGTAAAGACATCTTTGTCTTGGATCCACACGGCCATAGGATAACCATGCGTGGACACGGATCCGAGTTCGGGGAGAATAAGTTGTCCGGAAGTCCTGTCAAAAAGTTGGTTGCTGTCCCAAGCCGCGAACGTCCAGACGGCGACATCGTGCATGGTGTCATTGGCGCGGTACTTTGCCATTGCCCACATAAGGCCGGCCAAAGCAGCGATAGATAAAACCCCGACAATGGCCAGGACGGCCAGCATTTCCAACATGCTTTTCCCTGAAATCGCGGTGATAGCGTCGGGTGTCCTCCTCCGTCCAAAAGGCACGTATGTTAAATACGCTTTCCTTTTGTCCGTCGTCGTCCCCTTGCTCTGACCGACGATTTGAGGGAAAGGGCGTCCGGGGTTGCAGTGTCGGAAAGTTGTTTCCCATCGGCGGGGCGAAGGGGTGCGGGGGTGCGCTCCGCCGATACATTTAATTGATTGCTCCGAGTGTTTCATTTCAAAAGGCTGCGCCGCGCGCCCGAACTTTTTTGGCGCGGCGGGGGAAAAGAAAAAGGCACCTGAACGGCCGGGGCGCATTCTCCGCGTCCCCGCCCCGGCCGTTGAAAACATCTCGTTTAACCGATAAAATAAACGTGATCTCCCGTCTTTTCCACGTCCGGCGGAAAATCGCGCCAACAAACAATTCATAAAACGGGGCGACCCTTTTCTGAATCGATTTGTTAATTTAAATTGTCTTAAAAATGCCGCAAAACGGCCGTTATCCTTTAAACGGGGGGGGGGGGGTAACTGTTAAACGATTGAAGAAATTCATGGTATATTCCCTTTCCTTAATGAGTTTTTTCTAACCCATCCCCAATCAATTGTCAATAAAAATTATCTCTGCATTTTCTTTTCTTGTAAAACAGGCAAAAGAGACTCTGGCAGGCGTTGTGTTTGAATGCCTTCTTTTTGCAATTGTTGTTGCAATGTTTTCAAATGTTGCCCGGTGGGTTTATAGGGTTCCAAGTCGGCTTCAAAAGAGCCTTGATAACGGCCCTTTGACATCATCTCCATCATTTTGTTTGCACTTGTTTTTCCAGCCGGTTCCGAGCTTTCATAGTACATCTTGTATCCGTCGGAAAGGGCTTGTTGTAAACCGTATCCGAATAATCGTTTTTGAGCCGCATCGTAGTCTTTGACGGAAGCTTGGCAAGCTTTCGTATAAGCTGCGTCATCACTTAATCCGATTGCTTTGGCTTGTTCATAAGCTTGTTTTGCATGCGGTAAATCCTTATCAAAAGCAGCCCATGTTGCCGCGTATTTATCTTTTTGTTTATAAATAGTTTCTATGGATGAAACGTCAGCATCCATTTCACCAGCCAGTGTTTTAGCTGCATAAGCCAGCGGAGTTAACGTGTGATCGCCCGGATATTGAATCGCTTCCATATGAAGATGTTGCTGCAAATGAACACTTTCGTGAACCAGCGTGGATAATTGCGTTTCAATCGGTTTTTTCGGATTTAACACCAGTTCGTAAGATGTACCGTGCAGGCCTTTGCTTTGAGATAAATAGCCGCCTGACGGTTCCGGAACATCATTTTGGCCGCTTTTATCCACATATCCGATGTGGCACCCGGTTTGAATGAGCGCGCGCATTCGTTCGGGGCCTTGATGCATTTGATAAAATTCTTGAAACAAATAACGCAGATTTTTACTTTCTTCCGGTGTTTGCCGGCGTTGTAGCGTCAATTGATTGTAAAGCGTGTCAAAGTTTTGAGACGTGACATGTTCGATTTTTTCGGAAGACTGGGTTGGTTGTGGAGAATCGGCGGCAAATCCCATCGGCGATAAAAGAGTCGAACCGATTAATGCCAAAGCAGACAACTGTTTTTTTAAAGTCATTCCTTTTCTCCTTTATTTTTCTATTGTACGATAAAATAAAGGAAAAATCAATTATTTTACAAGGTCGGACAAATCGGGTTTGCGATAATTGGGACTTTTTGTGATTTTCCCGTCAGCACGATAAATCGGCTTGCCGTCGTCTCCCAATTTCGACATGTTGCTTTCATAAACGCGCTTGAAAATCTCATCCATCGGAAAGCCAAAGGAAACAGCGAATCCGAAAGAAACAAATAAAACATCGGCCAATTCTTTCATCATATTTTCATGTGTTTTTGCACACACATGCCCGTTTTTTTGAATTTCTTGAATGGCTTGTTGAACTTCGTCAAAAAGTTCTTTTGTTTCTTCGGCAATTAATGTTTGGCGCAACGCCAGCAGATTGGCTTCAAAAGGGGCATCAACAGGAATATTCATCGCCTGATGGAATTTTCGGGTTAAATCGGAATAAGCGCTCATTTTAAACTCCTTGGTACAATAAAAAACGGCTTTATTTTTAGCTTGAAAGCGTGATTTGTCAAGACCCGGCGGAGCGGAAAAAATATAAATAAAAAGAAAAATAAAAAAGTGCTTGCAAAGTTTTTGAAATGAGTATATAAAAAAGCATTCTTTATCGGAGTGTGGCTCAGCCTGGTAGAGCACTACGTTCGGGACGTAGGGGTCGTGGGTTCAAATCCCGCCACTCCGACCAATAAAAAAAAGTCATCCATCTGGATGGCTTTTTTTTATTGGGCAGAACGTGCGGGTGAATGAACCCACCGGTTCGTGAGCAAACAGCGTAACAAGGCTGTTTGCGAAAGACGTCCGATAGGACGGTCCCGAATGAAATGAGGGATAAAACGTGCGTAGCCGTTTTACAAATCCCGCTGCGCTGACACACTGTCAAAGTCTGTTTTTTTATGTCGTAATTGGGAATTGAACCCACGAAAAAGTGGGTTCAGCCGCAGGCACAGGCGGGCGAAAGAACGCCGAATAAGGGCCAAGGCAATGTCGCAGTTTC
>CALXTZ010000118.1 GCA_944391545.1 uncultured Alphaproteobacteria bacterium | reverse complement strand
AACTGGATCCCGACACGATTTTAATCGCGCGTTCCATGGGGCCGGCCGAATTGTTGGATTATGACCGCTCGAAAATCAAAGCATTGGTGTTGGAGGAAGGTTCTCCTACCATGCATGCCGTGATCGTGGCTAAATCTTTGGGAATTCCGGTTGTCGGCAGTTTGCCGGGCATTGCGTCGTTCGTGCAAAAAGGCGATACTGTTGCTGTCGACGGAGACAACGGGTTTATTTTTATTAATCCGGCAGACGATGTTTTGACGGATTTTAAAGCGCGCCTTGATTTGTTGGACAAGCTGCGTAAAAAATATGAAAAACTGAAAAATGTCAAATGCCAGACATTGGACGGCGTTCCGGTTTCTTTGAATATTAACGCAGGATTAGCGATTGATATGTTGGCATTGGGAGACGGCATGGCGGACGGTATCGGATTGTACCGAACGGAATTGCCGTTTATGTCGACGGCTCAATTACCGGACACACAGGTTCAAACGGAAATTTACAAGCGGGCTTTGATCAATGCTAACGGGAAACCGGTTATTTTCAGGACTCTGGATATCGGATCGGATAAAGTATTGCCGTACTTACAGCATCGAGCGGAAGAAAATCCGGCGATGGGATGGCGTTCGATTCGGATTTCGTTAGATCGTCGGTCGATTTTGCGAGCACAGCTTCGCGCTTTTATCCGGGCGGTAAACGGCGGCGATTTGTATATCATGTTTCCGATGATTACGGATGTGGATGAGTTTATTGAAGCTAAAAAAACGCTTCAGATTGAATTGCAACGGGAAAAAGAAAAAGGTGGCGTTTTGCCGAAATCCATCAAGGTTGGCACGATGTTGGAAGTGCCGTCGTTGGCGTTCCAATTAAGAGAACTGCTGCCGCTGGTTGATTTCCTTTCAATCGGCAGCAATGACTTATCGCAGTTTCTTTTCGCAACCGACCGAAGCGATCCCACGATTTGGGAACGATATGACGTCTTGTCGGCGCCGATGTTGCGCGCATTGAAATATGTGGCCGATACGTGCAAAGAGTTTAACGTACCGTGCTCCGTGTGTGGCGAAATGGCCGGAAAGCCGTTGGACGCCATGGCTTTGGTGGCGCTCGGTATTACGCGGTTGTCGATGAACGCATCGTCTTTGGGGGCGGTCAAAGCCATGATTTTATCAATGAATGCTGCCGAAGTACGGGAATATTTGCTGTCGATTTTATCTTCGAAATCTCATTCTTTGCGGGAAAAACTGCGTAGCTTTGCGGTTGATCATAATATCGTTATTTAAGGAGTTTTTATGAAAAAGGCAATTATTTTAGCCGCCGGCCGCGGCACGCGGATGAAATCGGATTCGTTCAAAGTCATGCATGAAATCGGCGGACGGCCGATGATTGCCGGTATTATTGATACCTTGAGTCAAATGCAATTGGACGAGCTGGCAGTTGTGGTGTCTCGGGATATGGCTGTTGTTCAAAAAGTTGTTGAGCCGCATCGGACTTTTATTCAGGAAAATGCTTTGGGGACAGCGCATGCGGCATTGGCGGCAGCCGATATGATTGCTCCTTTTGACGGAACTTGCTTTGTTTTGTTCGGAGACCATCCGTTGTTTACGAAAGAAACATTGGAAAAGACGCAAAAGGCTTGCGAAGACGGATGTGATGTCGTTGTTATCGGATTTGAACCGGATGATGCGGCGCGCTATGGTCGGTTGATTGTGGATGATCTGGGGTTGGAAGCAATTGTAGAATATAAAGACGCAACACCGGAACAGCGGGCTATCCGTTTGTGCAATTCCGGCGTGATGTGCGTCAACGGCCGGCATTTGTTAAAGCTGTTGCAACAAGTTAAAAATGACAATGCTTCGGGCGAATTTTATTTGACGGACATTGTCGCTCTGGCTAAAAAACAAGGATTGAAAACCGGCTATATTTTGGGGGACAAAGAAGAAGTGGCCGGTGTGAATTCCAGACAGGAGTTAGCTGCGGCAGAATACGTTTTTCAAAATCGGAAACGTCGGGAAATGATGGCAAACGGTGTGACGTTATTGGATCCGGCGACGGTTTATTTTTCTTTTGATACACAAGTGGAACAAGATGTGGTGATTGAACCTTGCGTTTTTCTGGGAACAGGCGTATATGTGGAAAAGGGAGCTCGAATTTTGGCTTTTTCCCGGATTGAAAACAAACGTGTGAGAGGGGAGACACAAAAATGAAAACGGGGTATGTCATCGGGGGGCTTATTCTGGTGGTGATGGGATTGATGATTTGGGTCTTTTCCAATAAAACCATTACGGATAAATGTTCGGATATGATGATAACGTGTGTTCAAAATGAAGCGGTCAAAACCGGGTGGCAGAAAGTATCCGGCGGTTTCGGATGTATGATTGATAATATCACGTGTGTTTTTTCCAGAATTCCGGAGGGATTTTAACATGGTCGAACCTTTTTTAATGATTGACATGGGCGGAACCAACATTCGGTTTTCAACATACGACGGGGCGATGTCGCCGGTTATTACGTATCAAACGCATGATTACGGCAGTTTGATGGAAGCGATGAAGGCGTATGAAGCCCAAAGCGGTCGTTCTTTGCCGCGTCGCATCGTGATGGGCGTGCCCGGCCCGGTTATGGCGGATAAGCTTGTTTTTTTGAATAATCTGTGGTCTTTTTCGAAAGCGGAGCTGATTCGGCAATTGGGCTTGACAGAGCTGAAAGTTGTGAATGACTTTGAACCGCAGGCGATGGCTATTCCGTATTTGGCGGATAAAGATTTGTTGAAAATCGGCGGCGGCGACGTTTTGCCCGGCTATCCGAAAGCTGTTTTGGGGCCCGGAACGGGATTGGGTGCGACTTATTTAATTTCAATCGGGAACGGCTGGCGCAGCATTGCTACGGAAGGCGGTCATGTCAGCATTCCGATTCAAACCGACCGAGAATTTGAAATCTATTCTTATTTGCGCCGGCGTTATGATCATATTTCGGCGGAACGTGTTATTTCCGGCAACGGGTTGGCGTTGATTTACGAAGCTTTGTGCGCTATTCATGGTGTTTTGAAAGAAAATTTAAGTCCGGAAGAAATTATGGCGCAGGCTTTAAAACGCGCGGATATTCCTTATAAAGCCGTTATTCATATGTTTGATTGGCTGGGCGTTGTGGCCGGCGATATGGCAATGATTTTAAGTGCTTTCGGCGGCACATATATTACGGGCGGCATTATCCGCCAGCCGGGCGTTTTGGATTTATTTAAAGAATCGCATTTTCGGGCGCGGTTTGAAGACAAAGGCCGGCGATCGGCTTTTATGAAGCAAATGCCGACATTTGTGGTGACGACACATAATCGGGCGTTTGTCGGTTTGCAACATATGATGGATGTGTAATATGCAAAGAAATTTAATTCGATCGAT
>CALXTZ010000117.1 GCA_944391545.1 uncultured Alphaproteobacteria bacterium | reverse complement strand
GGGAGGGAGGCTCGAACTCGGAAGAGGACGCTACGCAAAAAGTGTCCGGCGGACACTTTTTGTCTGCAAGTCCAACACAACATCTTAATGAGCCAGGGAAATGACAATGACCGAAGCGAATTTAGATGCCGTTGCACGAAGGCGTGAAACGCCGTGTCTCATCTTCCGCCCCATAAAAAAACACTCCTTTACGGGGTGTTTTTTTTGTGGACGGGAGAAAGATTCGAACGCAAAAGAAAAACGCGGACAACTTTGCCGAGCGCTTTTTGTTGAACGCCAACGTTCCTTTTAAAACGCAAATTGAACAGAAACGCGATAACCGGCGCCGCGTGCGGTTGAATAAGACGGATAAGATTGAACGGACAAAGATTGGGCCACCGTTGAATCTTTGTCTTTGACCAACCAATCAGCCACTTCCGTAATCGGATCCATCAGGAAAATAGCGCTTTTTCCTAAAAACTCGGACTCCCACAACTGATAATCATTTTCAATAATGTGCCGTTTAGCCATATAAAACCCTTCTCCGAGAACGGCGCCGGCGACCGGCGTTACGATTAAGTCCTGAATAGAAGGAATTTCGGCAAACGATTCAATCCCGCATTCCCAGAAAAACGTTGACAGCATAAAAGAATACGCAAAAGATTCCATCGCATTCGCACCGGCGGAACGCGCGCCCATGTAATAAATCGCACCGACATAAGGATGAGCAACGTAATTCAACCACAAATCATCTTCATCCCACACAGGCCCGTGCGTCACGTTGTCCCACCATTTTTTAGACGGGCTTTTGTCATCATCTTCCCAATTCGTCACACTGGACGGCATCAAGTACAAAATCCCCATTGTCGCCACACCGGCGCCGACTAATAAAAACGTATTTCTGGCCAGAACAGGCTTATTAATTTGACTGTCGTCAAAAGAGTAAGGCCTTTGATACGGTGTATCAAAAGATAAACGGGGTCCGTTTAAATTAACAATCGAATTCGAAGCCAATGCCGAATGCGGCACCGATACGGCGTAAAGCGTGTCCTGTGCCGCTGCCGTATTTGCAAATAGAAAGCAGCTGCTCAAAAACAGAACAATCCAGTGTTTCAATAAATCTTGTTTCATCCTTTTTATTTTGCGGGAAAGCCGCCTGCCCCTTAATTGACATGCATATGTATTTCTCGGGAGGACATGCTATGCTATTCTTAAACGGAATGCAAGCATATTTTATGTCATCTCCCATAAGAGATTATTATTTTTCGGATTTCCTCTTTCAATTTCGCGTCAAACGGCCTATTTCTTTCCCATTGACAACAGGAAAGGAAAAAAACATGCCGTCTATCAAAGGATCCAAAACCGAAAAAAACTTGCTTGTTTCTTTTGCCGGAGAAGGACAAGCCCGCAATCGATACACTTATTGGTCCGGCGTCGCCAAGAAAGAAGGCTATGAACAAATTGCTTATATTTTTGAATTGACGGCCAATCAGGAAAAAGAACATGCCGAACGCTTTTTTAAATTTCTGGAAGGCGGAGAACTTTCCGTGACCGGTTTATATCCGGCCGGCGTTATCGGCACGACTTTGCAAAATCTGCAAGAAGCCGCCGGCAATGAGCATTACGAAGGCTCGACACTGTATCCGGGATTTGCCGAAATCGCCGATCAAGAAGGGTTTCACGATATTGCCGACGTCTTTCGCCAAGTCAGCATCGCCGAACATGCGCATGAAAAAAGATATTTAGAACTGGCCGATAATATCCGAACCGAACGTGTTTTTAAACGCGAAAAACCGGTTATTTGGCAATGTCGCAACTGCGGTTATGTCATGACGGGAACGGAACCGCCGAAAATTTGTCCGTCATGCGCACATCCGCAAGCCTACTTTGAACTTGAAATGCACAACTGGTAAAAAAAGGAGCCAATCGGCTCCTTTTATTAACGGCAAAATCCTACGAAGTTATATACATAAAACTTCCGTTGTTCCTTCGGGAGTAGAATCCGTTACGGCACGCGTTTCCAAGCTACCTGCGTTATAGTAAACTGCGCACGGCGTCGTACAATCAACTTCCCAATGTTGACAACTACCACCGGCTGATGTCGTTGTCCATCCATAGCAGTTAGAACCTGTCAATCCGGCATTACTCCAAGCTTTCAATTCGCTTGCACTCATCATTCTGCGGCCATAAGCAGCGCAAGCACTTTGAACCGCATTCCATGAATTAACCATCATTCCACCTTCTTCACAAGTAATGTCAAAGGGAATGTCAACAATATCAACCCAAACCGCACATGGGATTCCATCTGTAGCACCGCTTTTGCAAAATGAGCATGTTGTTGTTTGCGGCGGCTCCGCACACACACCATCTATATTGACCTGCGTTTCGGGACAGCACAAACCATTGGAACAAATTTGGCCATCCGTACAATCCGTATCCGTTGTACACCCTGATGAAGCACATGTTCCGTCACTTCCACATGTACCATCGCACGTCGGTGTACACGTACGCGGCGTCACCGGATTAAGTGAACAACTTTCTTGTGTCGTTTCTTCACAACAGCCGTTTGCATTCATATCCGAATGCGTTACCGTCGTTATTGTCCCGACTTCTTTTGTCGGACGGCCACAGACATCTTCAGACCCCGTCAATGTACAACAGCTTTCACCATCACATGTTTCTGCATCCGGACAGTTTATACATGTTCCGACAGAACAATACATGCCATTGCCGCACGTTATTTTCTGAACCGTCACACATCCATTTTCATCCATTACATCAGCTGTCACACTGCAATCTTGACTCGGAACAACATCTTTGCACGGATCAGTGTCACCACTGCCGGAACCGCTACCGGACCCACCAGAAGAACCCCCGTGGCCCGTCCCGTCACAAATCGTTCCGTCTTCACCAAAACAGAACTTCATCGCAAGGCCATCTGTGGTCCCACAAATATCACTGTCGCCTTGATACACGGAATTGTTCACAACAATTTGGTCGATGTCCGTCGGATTCATCTTTAAGATTAACTCACATACCCGATATGTCACGCCCGTTGCTTCAACGTAATACGATGAACCTGCATCTTTCTTCGTCGTCATCGGGTAATAGGTTCCTGCCGGTAAATCAGGAAAACGAAACTCATGCCCGGATGGTTTGCTCGCATAATTTTCATCCACCATCGGCACATTCGTGCCACGCAACATCACATCATAGATTGTCTCGTTCGCCCGATGTTTGTTCATGGCGTATGTAAACCCGACCAAAGCCGTAATAGACAAAACACCGATGATCGCCAACACGCCCAGCATCTCAATCATGCTGCGGCCGGAGGAGGAAGGCACCCGCCGCGCCGCGCGCCCGAACTTTTTCGGCGCGGCGAGAGAAATATCTAAACGGCCGGAGCGGGTACCCGTTTCATGCGCCCCTGACGTTCCCATTTCATCCGTTCTTTTTTGATTGGTTTTGTTTCAATTCTTGTCTCCCTGTTGTTTTTTTATTTTACTCTACTCCATAAACCGTTCAGTGACCCCCTCATTTATTGGGAATTTTACTGCTTTTTTCCTCTTCCTTTCCAACTCTACCCCCCCCCCCCCCCCTCTCTCCGTGAACTCCTTCCCCCCATACCCCCTT
>CALXTZ010000116.1 GCA_944391545.1 uncultured Alphaproteobacteria bacterium | reverse complement strand
GGCGTTTGTTGTGAACAGCCGTCGAGTTGTTGCAGCGTGGACGAGGGCTGTGTTCAAGAGGAATGCACGATAACGGATAGCACGCAATGCGGTGTATTTTGTACGGAGGGCGCCCAGACAACATCCGTGTGTTGTACGGCAGTCTCCATCGATGGAGACGATCCGATGAACCATGTGTGGGTCGGCGACCCGTATGGAGAGGGTTACTGTTGCGCCTCCAAGTCCGAAAGCCAAGCCTGTTGCGAAGCGGCCGGTGAAACGTGGAATAATGGTGTATGTAGTATATTAACATGTAACGATGGTGAAGTTGTAAGAACTATTACGATTAATGGTGTGAGTGAAGAAATTTGTTGTAAGACCTATCAAAATGCTTATAATGTTGAGGGAACTGTTCGTTGCTGTAATGACGAACCTACTACAACTTCAGGTAATCTTTGTTGTACTGGATTGGGAGAGAAGGCATATGCTTATTATCCTCAATATTATGTAAGTCCTGTTACTTTTAAGGTGAATAAAGGTTCTGTGTCATATGGTTGTTGTACAAATGACCCGGAAAATAGTTTTAAAAAAAATGATGGGTATTATGAAGGTGTTTTAGTGGCAGAAGAACAAGTTTGTTGTTCTTCTGAAAAGCCATACTTCTCTAGGGAATTTAATCAATTCTATGCATGTTTTACATGTGCGGAACCAAGCCTTATCAGCTATGTAGTTAATGATGAAACGGGACACGTAACAGATGAATCTTATGCGTGTTGTGAGACGTTGGGAGATTGGAAAAGCGAACAGCTAGGACTAACTACGGGCTTTAGCCGGTCATGTTTATAACGTAAAGGCAAGATGAATGTTTAAAAAGTACCTGTTTTGTTTAATGGATAGAGGTATTTATAGCTGAACAGATAAGTTTTTTAGGATATATTTTTATTTGTTAAATTTTGGTTTGCAAATAAGAGCTATAGATAAGATGCGATTAATCAATTCCGAGTTCATCCATTTTTTGGCGGATTGCCAGAATGTCTTTCCAGG
Organism: uncultured Alphaproteobacteria bacterium; assembly: GCA_944391545.1. Taxonomy (GTDB): domain Bacteria; phylum Pseudomonadota; class Alphaproteobacteria; order CAAHEQ01; family UBA3637; genus CALXXA01. Next base: position 2,662 of record CALXTZ010000116.1, on the reverse strand, counting down.
CCAAGCGTTTTTGAATCGAATTTCTTAACAAGAACGCCGTATGCAAAATTGCCATTGCCGGAATTGGGCTGTCCATTCCCGCCGTTTGATATGTTGTCCAGTTCCCGCGCATTTTCATGATGCCGGACGGTTGGCCTAACAAAGAACTCATCGATACGCCGCCGATCATGATTAAAATTTTAGGCCGCAACAATTCAATGTGTCGTTCGATAAACGGCATGCATAACGAAATTTCCGAACTGGACGGGTTGCGGTTCCCGGGCGGTCGCCAAGGAATGATGTTGGAAATGTATGCGTTCTTTTGGCGATCTAACCCGACAGAGGCCATGATTTTATCCAACAGTTGTCCGCTGACGCCCACAAAAGGCCGCCCTAAACGATCTTCGTCCGCGCCCGGCGCTTCGCCCACGAACATCACCGGCGCATCCTGCGGACCTTCGCCGAAAACGGTGTTTTTGGCTGTTTTCTTTAAAGCACAACCGTTAAAATCCATGACAGCTTGGCGCAACTCGTCCAATGTTTGCGCACATTTGGCCAGTTCAATCGCACCTTCCAGTAAATTATCCGGCACAACCGGCTCCGGCTTGGGGAGAACCGGCGGCTCCGTCAAAACTTTTTTAAGAAGAACTTTTTCTTCAGGCATGTTCAACCGATTGAGCGGATGTTCACCGATTGTCTCGGTCACGCCCACAGTTACATACCATTCTAAAATTTCTTTTTTTGAGCTCATTTTTTTGTTATTTTAAAAGAAAAAGGCTGTATTTCAAATTAATTTTCATTATACTATACAAAGTTTTTGGGAAAATGACGAGTCTAAAATATAAAAAGTGTTTTACGAAATGAAAAAAAGAACGGTCTGCCTGCTTATTCTGATAAGCATTGTCTTATCGGCCTGTGTTTATTTTTCGGCATCGAACGGGAAAAAAACGCCGCCGCCCGCGCCGGTTGAAGAAGACTCGATGAGCGAAATGGATGAGGCTTTTTATGCCGTCATCGGCAACAGAACATATCGCCCGGCGCCGGATACCGCTGATTTCGGGGCTTTCTTGGCGGCCTCCTTTGCCAAAACACAAAATAATTTTGCGACGGCGGCCGCGCTATATGCCAAAGCGCTTGAGCAGGATCCGGAAAGTCCGGATTTGTTGGCAAATACTTTTTTAATGTATGTTTTATCCGGGAATGTTCCGGCTGCCGTTCCGTATGCGGCTTTGGAAGTCAATCAAAATCCGGGCAATATCTTGCCCCGGTTGGTTTTGTTTTCGGATTTAATTGCCCAAAAGCAGTTTGAAGAAGCGCGCGCCGTTTTGAATGACCAACGGGCTTATTTGCAAAGCGAATTGTTTGAAGCGTCTTTATTTCCGTTGATGGAAGCATGGACTTATGTCGGTGAGGATAATCAGAAAAAGGCTTTGTCCGCGTTAGCGCCGCTTTTAAAGGTGAAGGGGCTTGAGGGGTATTATTACCTGCATGAAGGATTGATTTTGGATTATTTCGGTGAAAATGCCAAAGCTTCGGCGGCTTATGACCGTTTGATGCAATCTGACGACGGACAGTCGGTTCGCAGCATGCTGGTCGTTTATGATTTTTATCGGCGTACTAACCAGCTTCAAAGTCACCCCGATTTCGTTAAATTATATGAAGCCATGCAAAATGCCAGCTTTGTTTCCAAAGACATGATGACCCATCCGCGGGAAAAATATCGGGCTTTAAGTGCGGCAGACGGTTTGTCTATGGTTTATTTTGATATCGGCAGTTTGGTCAGCCAGGTTGAAAGTTATGAAACGGCCTTGTATTTGATTCAATTGGCATTGTATTTAAATCCGGAAGCTTCCATTAACAAGCTGTTTTTGGGCGAGGTTTTGGATGCTATGGATCAACAGGAAATGGCCAATGCCGTTTATCGTTCCGTGACGCCGGATAAAGATTTATATCGGTCTATGCAGCTGCGGTTGATTATGAGCTTGCAAAAAACGGGGCATTTAACCGAGGCGCAAGAAGAGTTGGCGCGGTTGATTGAAGAATATCCCGGCATTCCGATTTATTATATGACGCAAGGCGATTTATACCGAGAAATGCAAGATTATCGACAAGCTATCGCGTCTTATCAAAAAGCGCTGGAAACATTCCGGTTGAAAGAAGATCCGCAGGCATCGGTTTTATATTTTAATTTGGCTGTGTGTTATGAACAATTGGATCAGTTGGAAAAGATGGATGAATTATTGCAAAAAGCGGTGTCATTGGATCCGAAAAATCCGATTTATTTGAACTACTTGGGGTATACGTGGGTCGAACGCGGCAAAAATCTGCCGCAAGCTTTGGTTATGATTCAAACGGCCGTGGAACAAGTTCCGGATGATGGAAATTTGTTGGATAGCCTGGGATGGGCTTATTACACGATGGGCGATTATGAAACGGCGCTTCCCGTTATGGAAAAAGCGGTCGAGAAAGAAGCCGGCAATGCCATTATTAATGAACATTTGGGCGATGTTTATTGGCGATTGGGGCGCTACCGGGATGCGCGCTTTCAATGGGCTCATGCGCGCAGTTTAAAGCAACACAACACGGATCGGTTAAAAGCGCGAATTGATGAAAAAATCAAAAACGGTTTGCCGCCGGTTTCCAAGTCCCCTTAACCAAAGATTTAAATGATTGGATTAAACAG
>CALXTZ010000115.1 GCA_944391545.1 uncultured Alphaproteobacteria bacterium | reverse complement strand
TCAATGGGACGTTATATTTTTTTTGAAATTAAACAAAAAAAATCACTTTATAACCCATTATGGTGGGGGGGGGGGGGTAACCTGTCAAGAACAATTTGCTCAGTCGACAAAAAAATCCCCGTTTGATGCGGGGATTTTTCTGTGACCATGAAACGGTTATTTCATTTCGTTGGCTTCTTTGATGTATTTTTCCATCTGTTCCGGAGGGAAAGCACCGCCTTGGATGTTTCCGTTGATAATAAACATCGGAACGCCGCCCATACCCAGCTTTTGCGTGTATTTGCGGTTGTCAGCCAATTTCTTTTTGATTTCATCGGAATTGGCGTCTTTTTTCAATTTGTCCGTATCCAATCCGATTTTTTTGCCGATGGCTATCAAACCTTCTTCATCCAATTTTGTGGAAGCACCCACTTCTTCATGGAATTTAGCAAATTTGCCTTGTTTGTTGGCCGCATAAGCATACCTGGAAATGATTTCCGATTTTTCACCGAAAATCGGCGTGTCAATCAAGACCCAGCGAATGTTTTTGCTCTTTTTGATGGCTTCGGCCAATTGTTTGTTCATCATTTTGCAATAGCCGCAGTTGTAATCAAAGAATTCGATGATGACGAATTTTCCTTTCGGGTTACCCAAAACCGTATTTGTTTTGTCGTTTAAGATTTCGTCGATCATCGCTTTTTCGGCGACTTTCGGTTGAGCTGCTCTTTGAGCGGCTTGTTGTTTTTTATAGAAAGCATCGACACTGTCAATGATAACTTTCGGGTTGTTTTTGATAAAGTCTCTGATTGCTTTATCGTGAGAACCGGCGTCCATTTTGACAGGCGGTTTGCCTTTGAAGCCGCAGTTGTAAACAGCCCCGTAAATCAAAGGGGACACGATAACGGCAGCTGCGATAATAATTGAAGAAATAAAACGAACGAAGTTCACTTCACCTTCATGAGCGCATCCGCATGCACATTTATCGCCACACCCGCACGTGCATTTATCGCCGCACCCGCATCCGCAGTCAGCCTTTTTTTCTGGCGCTGCAGCAACCGGGGTTACTTTTTTCATTGGTTTTTTTTGAGCCATTTTTTTTCTCCTTATAAAAATGTTTAGCAGAATATATCTTGCATAGAATAAAAAAAGAATCAAGCACCTTTTTAAGATTTTTTTTGCGTTTAAGACACTATTGTGACAATTTGGCCGAAACGAATTGAAAAGCTTGATTTTTTAAAAAGACCTGCATATAAATGTGTGTCTTTTTTTAATAAATGAGGATGTAAATGTTACATAAAAATTTAAAAACAATCGTCTTCGGTGTTGCTGCTTTGTGTTTGTCAACGCCGGCAATTTCGGCCGGTTTCCAATTGTCGGAATACAGCGTGACAAACTTGGGGCGTGCGTTTAACGGGGCCGGCGTGGTCGGCGATGATTTTTCGGCCATTGCGTTTAACCCGGCGGGGATGGGCTTGCGTCAAAACGGGATGCAAGCCGGTATGGCGCTGGTGATGATTAAAGCCGATGTGGCCGGGGAAACGGTTAACGGCGGAGTTAATCCAGGTGAAGAAGGCGATATCAGCTTAAGAAGTTGGATTCCTCATTTCTTTGCACAAGGGCAAATTAACGATAAAATGAATTTCGGGTTGGGTGTTTATGCGCCGTACGGCTTGTCGACGATTTATAATGAAAATTGGTTCGGTCGGACGCATGCGTTGAAATCTTATATTGGGGTAATGGATGTGGCGCCGGCGCTTTCGTATAAAGTAACAAAACAAATAACAATCGGCGGGTCTGTTTTCGCGGAACGAGCGGATGCTAAACTGACAAACGATTTGCCAGGTTATGTCCGCGTAAACGGTGTGCCTTTGCCTTTGGGCGGTTACAATAAAGTCGAAGGCGATGATTGGTCTTACGGTTACACGCTGGGTGTGATGTATGAACCGGTGAAAGACACGCGGTTCGGGTTGTCGTATCGATCCAAAGTATCACATCACTTGAAAGGGAAACAAACCGTTTCCGGATCTAATATGGTACCGACGCTTTTTGGTATGCCTATGCCGTTCCAAAACGGGTCTGTTGTTGGTCGAGCGAAAATTACGTTGCCGGAATACGTGTTGTTGTCGGCTTATCATCGAATTGACAAGATCGGGTTGTCTGCTTCGGCAAAATGGACGCGGTGGAGTCGGTTTGATAAATTGGATATTTATTCTCCGAATATGATGAATGGAGTCAGCTCAACGCCGGAAAAATGGCAAAATGTATGGATGTTGGGTGTCGGGATGGATTATTACCATGATGACAACTGGACGTTCCGGTTAGGGGTTGCGTTTGATGAATCTCCCGTTAAAAATGCCAAATATCGGACGGCGCGTATTCCGGATAATGATCGGTGGTGGACATCTTTGGGGGTCAGCTACGCATATGAAAATGTGCAAATTGACTTGGCTTATTCCCATATGTTCGTGAAGTCATCCAAGACGCATAACGAAGCTTCCGGATCAACTTTAGATGCAAAGTACAATATGCAGGCAAACTTAATCGGGTTGCAAGCGCAATATGCGTTCTGATAAAGATTAAAGAGCCGCCTCGCAAGGGGCGGTTTTTTGTATATGGATAAAAGGGGCCGTTTGGCCTCTTTTTTTTATGAAGAAAGTTCTTGACAAGTAGGCGGGGGGGGGGGGTATGATGGGGATGAAAAAGAGAAAAAGGATAAAAAATCATAATCAACTATCAAGTCATGAAAAGTTAAAGCGCGTATTATTTTAAAAAAGAGAGGGATAATGACACACCACACGCAACAAGAAGATCGTTTCGTCCATGCGACGGAAACCGCTTTTCCAAAGACCGGGTTGCGTACCCGAAGCACTTCGGCACGGCCGGAGACCGAACACAACATCGGCGGTTCGCATCCCCGCGCCCTTTCGCCCCGCCGATGGGGCAAACAAAAAGGCCGAACCCTTCTAGAGATGCTTGCCGTCCTCGCCATCATCGGGGTTCTGTCTATAACGGCTTTGGTCGGGTTTACATACGCCATGAACAAACACCGGGCGAACGAGACGATTTATGATGTGATGTTGCGCGGAACCAACGTGCCGATGATTGACGAATATTATTATGACAAAGCTTCAGGATATGAATTCCGTTTTCCAGGATTGGTTAATAATGGCCGACAAGGCACCTATTACCCGATGACGACGAAGAAAGATGCAGGTTCATCGTATTACGTTGAAGTAACGGGTGTGACGTATCGTGTGTGTGAATTAATTTTAAAGATGAACCCGACAGACATCGACCAAATTGTTGTGGGAAATTCCGTTTATACGGGTGACAGTGACATTTGCGGGACGACGGACGGATTGGCGATGAAGTTCTGTTTCGGCAGTGATGGGACGATTTGTGATGGCACGGGTCACGGCGGTTCTTCGGGTGGTTCCGGCAGTGGCGGCAGTTCGGGCAGCACATCCGGCGGCTCGGGCAGCGGTTCCGGCAGCGGAGAAATCGGAACAACATGTGACCCGGCTTGCGGGGCTTGCGAACAATGTGTGGACGGTTCTTGTGAAGTCCGGCCTTGTTCAATCTCTTCTTGTCCGGACACACAACAACCGACAGGAACAGATGAATGCGGGTGTATCATCGGATGTGAAGATAAATGTCCTGACCTTTCATGCGGAACTTGTGAAATCGTCAATTATGAAACCTGTTCATGTGATGTTGATCCGTCTTGTACCTGTGAAGAGAGGGGCGGAGAAACGATTTACTACTTAACAGGCGTTTGTTGTGAACAGCCGTCGAGTTGTTGCAGCGTGGACGAGGGCTGTGTTCAAGAGGAATGCACGATAACGGA
>CALXTZ010000114.1 GCA_944391545.1 uncultured Alphaproteobacteria bacterium | reverse complement strand
AAATCAAAATAAAAAGGCCCGGAAATTCCGGACCTTTTTATTTGGTGGAGATAAGGAGGATCGAACTCCTGACCTACGCATTGCGAACGCGTCGCTCTCCCAGCTGAGCTATATCCCCAACACGGCGCATATTATTTCAAATTTATTCCGCTTTGTCAAGAGATGTTTTTGACATTCGTACCAAAAAAAGAGACTCTAATATCAAAACAATCGTAAAAAACAGTCCCGTTCCTGCATAAAAATTGATAAAACTCACCGGCAGAAAAAGAAGATATGCCAAAATCAAACTGACAACGCTCATCCGGCGGCGAACGGAAAATGAAAACCGAACCGTTTGCATCATCCATGACAAAACATAAGAGCACAGCGCATAAAATAAAGAAGAAACGTAAAAAACAACGAAAAACAATACCGCAAAAACAATCCATAAAAAGAGTGTCGTCACCCATAAAAGACGTTCAAAAAATTGTCGATAATCTTTCTGTTGCCAATGAACGGTTCCTAAATTTTCCAAAGATTGAACCGTGACTTCCGAACCGCTGACAACATATAATTTGTCTTTTGTCAAATAGATGCCGCTCATCAAATGATTGGTGTTAAGCGTGTCTGTCTGTGTGTTGACAACGAACTGAAATTCTTCCGCTTCTGCCGGTTTTTCCTGTACCGTCCAGCTGACTTTTTTGTAAAAATTCTGCGGTTGAATGACTTGGCCGTTTTCAATCGAGATATCCGGAATCTGTTCAACAGCCGATTGAAACATCTGTGTTTTCAACAAACCGTTTCCTTCCGCGAAAAAAGAAACCGCTCCGATCAGCGCCATCGCAACAGCCAAAATGAGTAAATATCTTTTTCCTCTGCCCGGCCCGCTCAATATGTATGAAATGATTTTCTGCATACTGTCTCCTTTTTTTAGGACATAAGATTTCTTTTTTTGTTTGTCAAGACGACTGAAATCCGCTACGCTGACGGTATGAAAAAAGCAGTTCTCATTCTTTTGATGATCGTTTTACTTTTGGGCGGATACCGATTTTTCATTGCCGTTCAGTTTGAACGACAAACCGATCGATTCGTCCAAAATCAACAAGGCCGTCCTTTTTCGATAACGGCCGACACCGTCACTTCCGCGAACAGCTTATTTACCATCGGCCGACACTATGAAAATATGCGGATAGAAACATCGGAACTGACTTACCAAAACCCGGACGTTTACCTTTTTGTTTCCATTTTTCATCCGCTGACGGTTCAAATCCGGATGCAAGGCCTTCATCATCTGAACGGCACGGAAATCACTTCTTCCACACTGACCGGCTCTGTTCATTTAAAGGATCAAACAGGCCATGCAGCCGTTAAAAACATACACACGCCTTTGGGTGAAATTGATTCGGTTTCTCTGGATTTCGTCTGGCATAAAACCGAGTTACGCTTACAACCGCTTTGGATACAAATTCAAAAAACTGTTTTAGCAGTAACGGGAAACCTTTCCGACACACGTGCCGACCTGTCGGCTACCCTTGTCGGATGGAAAGACGGATTAGCTTATTTGAAAGAAAAACACCTTCTTTCCAAAGACGGATACAACCAACTGTACTGGACGTTTCAATTATTAAGCAACGGGAATGAACTGGTCATCCCCGTCACAATTCAAAACAACCGAATATCCGTCGCCGGCATTCAATGGACGCTTTAGGTAATAACCGTCGGGCCGTCCCGATGCGTTAATTTTTGAATTTCCGATAAATCTACCGCAATGGAAATAAGGTCTTTTAAAGCCTCTTGCGAATCCATATTTTGTTTTGCAAAATCCGGTTCGTATTTTTCAATATAAATGCGAACGGTTGCACCCTGTGTTCCGGTTCCCGACAATCGGAAAATCAACCGAGATCCGTCTTTAAACAAAATCCGAATGCCTTGATGTTCCGTTTTTTCTTTCGTCACGGGATCCGTATAGGAAAATTCATCCGCCGAAGACACAGTATATGCATTAAAAACTTTTCCGCTTAACGACGGCAAAATCTCCGTCAAACGGCGCATCATTTGTTGAGCCGCATCCGCTTCGACACCCTCGTAATCGTGGCGGCTGTAATAATTGCGGCCGAATTGTTTCCAATGATTTTGAACCACATCAGAAACGGATTGACGCTTAACGGCCAAAATATTCAACCAGAACAAAATCGACCAAATGCCGTCTTTTTCGCGCACGTGGTTAGAACCGGCACCGAAGCTTTCTTCCCCGCATAACGTGATCATATCCGCATCCATTAAAGATCCGAAAAATTTCCATCCCGTCGGCGTTTCATAGACATTCAGTTTCAATTTTTCGGCAACCTTATCCAAAGCACAACTGGTCGGCATGGAGCGCGCAACACCAAACAGGCCGTTTTTATATCCTTTTATCAAAGAAGCATTCGCAGCCAAAATAGCAATACTATCTGACGGATTGACGAAAAATCCTTTTCCCAACACCATATTCCGGTCGCCGTCGCCGTCTGACGCCGCACCGAAATCCGGCGCATCCGCAGCATACATACGTTCAACCAAAGCTTTGGCATAGGTCAAATTGGGATCCGGATGAAGTCCCCCGAAATCCGGCAAAGGGACCGCATTAACGACGGTTCCTTTCGGGGCGCCTAATTGGTTTTCAAAAATCTCAACTGCATAAGGCCCCGTCACGGCATTCAAGGCATCATATGTCATTGTAAAACCGGACTTTAACAAATCCGCAATTGCATCAAAATCAAAAATCTGACGCATCAGCTCCACATAATCCGCGACCGAGTCAATGACGTTGACGGACATGTCTCCGATTGAAAACGTTGTCAATTGAGACAAATCAACATCCGGAACATTTGCAATTTTAAAAGTACGAATATCTTTTGTTGCTTCAAAAATAGCATTTGTTACGGCTTCGGGAGCCGGCCCGCCATTCGGCGTATTGAATTTAATGCCGAAATCACCGTCTTGCCCGCCCGGATTATGGCTGGCAGACAAAATAATACCGCCATCCGTTTCATATTTGCGAATAATATTGGAAACAGCCGGCGTCGATAATAATCCGTTGCGTCCCACTAAAATTTGAGAAACGCCGTTTGCCGCCGCCATTTTTAAAATGGTTTGAATAGCTTGGTTATTGAAATAACGACCGTCCCCGCCCAAAACCAATGTTTTTCCGGAAGCATCAATCACATCAAAAAGAGATTGAACAAAATTTTCCAAATAATTCGGCGTATTTTCAAAAACAGCCGTTTTTTTACGCAATCCCGATGTTCCGGGTTTTTGATCATTAAAAGGCCGCGTTGCCACTTCTTCAATATTAAGCATGATATCTTCCCCTTTTTGTTTTTTATATGATAGGGAATAATGAAACAAAATGCAAAACAAATTATAAAAAGGAGCCGACCGGCTCCTTTTTTGAAGTGAATTATTTACACAACGCGTGGTCCAAATAGCTCCGATCGCCACTGTCCACGAATCCAGTGGATGGATCAATGAAGAACGCGTAATTACTATTATTTGCGGTTGCAGTCCATGCATAAGGACCAATAGAACTGGTAATCACCGGACACTTTCCAGTTCCCACATTTTCGTCCCAGCCAGGACAAACTTCATACATGGTCGCTAAACGCCGACCGTTGGCTTTGCACCAATTCGCAGCACTCCACCAGTTGAGTGTAATGTCACTGATACAAAACTTCCCGTCATCCGATAACGTCCCACCCTCACATGCCGCATGGGCTGACGTGGTCATAACGATTGCCATAACTGTTGCTAATAAAATTTTCTTCATTTTTTCCTCTTTTGTTTATTTCTTTCTTTTTTATATTCTTTTTAATTTCAA
>CALXTZ010000113.1 GCA_944391545.1 uncultured Alphaproteobacteria bacterium | reverse complement strand
ATGAACATTAAAAACGCTCATAAAAATGCTGATACGCGTTAACGGTTCATTGCCCATATCGATTTCGGCCGGCGGCACGATTTCGACGATATTGCTGACAACGCCGTCAGCCGGCGCAATCACCCATTGATCTCCGACGGGCGTGACACGATTGGGATTGCGGAAAAAATAAAACGTAAAAATCGTCAACAGCAAACCCACATAGCCGAGCCATGTAAACAGGAAAAAGACTTTCCCCATCGCAAACAGTAAAACCGTTGCTGCCGCAAAGGACGCGACAAACAAAATGCCTTCTTTATGAATCGGCGGCAGAACGTACCGTTTCCACGACAAATCAACGGCCGGATTTTCATTTTTTGAATTCATCTAAAATCTCCTTTAATGATAAATTTGCTTTAATTTACAGCAAAGTCACCGAAGAATCAAAACCTTTTTTACATACAAGTGTAAAAAGAAAGTAGACAAAGCGCGTTTTTTGTGCCATATATAAGGTCGTTTTAAAAAGTCCCCATCGTCTAGAGGCCCAGGACACTGCCCTCTCACGGCAATAACGCGGGTTCGACTCCCGCTGGGGACGCCAGCAAATAAAATCCCCCGCACGCCGGGAAATTTTGTTTTGTTATTCCCGGCCGAAAAAGGATTTATCAACAACCGATGAAATCATCCTTACTTTTGAACTGTGCCGCCACCCGCTGCCCGCATCAAAATGTTATTTTCATCGTATTTTCAACGACGCCCGGCAAAACATCATAAATCGAACACCCCATGATTTGTTCAAAATGGTTTTTGATTTCATAAATCCGTTTCCATCTGGGGACTGTTACCGGGTGAGTCCCGTACCGTAATGCCACATCGACAAACCTTTTTTCAATCAGGCAAAATCCCGTCGGCATCGCCAACTTATCGCATAATTGAACCAACAAGTCATAATCATCATAAGTGACCGTCTCCATAAAGTCCCGCATCATTTCAAATTCTTCGGGCGTCATGTCGTATGTTCCGAGCAACGAGCCGATGTCTTTAAGGATAAAAGCATGCGTTATACAAATTTGAGCCGCTTTTTCCCACCCGAATTGCATGCAATATCGGTACCCGTCCAACAAATGCCGATTTCCCGTCACACCGACGTATCGGCCGATGTCATGCATTAATCCCAAAATATAAGCCTGCATCGGATCCAAATGAGAACACTTTTGCGCAATATTTCGACAAGCCAAAGCTGCATATTGCGAATGAGAAATCCACGGCCCCGGATTGGATCGTCCGGCTTTTTCTAATTCCGCATGTGCGCGACTGATATCGAGTATCTCATATGACATAGCAGCCCTCTTTGATAACTTGGGTATAAAATATACAGGAAGATCTTCGTTTTGTAAACAAAAAACCGCTTAAAAAGCTGATATATTCTCTTTACTTTTTTTATATATTTGTATATTATACAAAAAAGTAACCAAAAGAGACCAAGATGGAACAAACACCCCTTTTCCCTTCCGACGCTTCCGGTGCGAAGCGATATATGTCAATTTATCAAATACCGTCTTTATTCGAGCAATTCGAAGAAAAGCTGAAATTAGCCCGCAGCCTGCATCTGCCGAAATTCACGCTCCGAGAAGTTCCGCTTTTATTACAGGCCGGCATTGATGTTTATTATGCGTCTTATTTTCTGTTGATTGAAAAGCTGAACACGGCATGGGTAAAAGGCATCACGGATCTTTACGAAAAGCCGAAAGTATCTTCACTGTCTCATCAGGTTTTGGACATCATGCTGGATGTTTGCGCATTAGACTTCCACCGTTTTCACCAAATGATGATGCTGACTTCCGTTTTCGGGGTATGTGCCATCAAAAACGACATCAGAAGCGTTTCCAAAATCATGAAAACGTATCAAAGCCATCCTCAAGCGCTTTTTGAGCTTTTATTTTCCATGCAAAATATTTACGTGCCGGCGACACAGCGGATTGAACCGATTCCGCTTTTTCTGACATTGGAAAACGGTTTGGTGATGAGAGCCTTTTTAGAACATGTCGACCGCGCGGCTTTAATGGAAACGCCGGCCGGACAAAAACTTTTCAACACCTTGTTGAGCCTTTTTTTCAGCAAACCTAAATTGATTTTCGAATTCGACGCGTTTTTAAATAAAATACTGGTTGACAACGGGCAAATTCGGCAAGATTGGGCAACCGACCTTTTTGAAAACCGAGCCGCTGTTTTGAAAAAAAATCTGGAACAAAATTACGCATATTGCCAAAGCGAACTAAACCGAGACGAAACAAACGGATTAATCCGGGTCCGGTTCAAAGCTTTTTATTTCCTGTGCAAGTATGCCAAATCCTACGGATATAGCAACTTGCTTCAATCTTTCTTTGTCAAACACATCAAGCCTGATTTTTTACAAGCCGGCATTCAAGAATTATCTGCATCGGAACTGAAAACGGTTTACGATATTCTTCGGCCGCCGACTGTCAGCGCCGAACAGATGTCCGGTTCGCAAAAAGTTGCTTTAAAATATTTAACGCATTTCACTTACGACAAAGAAGATTCCCGAACCGCGTTGCTTTATTACCTGCGCAGCCGCCATTTGGTTACGGAACCCGAAATTCTTCATTTATTTCAATTAGAAAAAGAGTGCAGCCGAACTGTCTTCAAGTATTGTTTTATTGATCAACCCGAACCGATTGAACCTTTTGACAAAGCTTATTACAATTATGTCGCTTCGTTCGATTCTGCCGATGAAGCGGCCGACCACATTGACAGAAATCTGGATTTTTTCTTGACTTCGCTTCGATCCAGCCCGCCGCACATGCTTCATTTACTGAAAAAATTCGGTGTTTTCTTTTATTGGGTTCGGCACAATCATGCACAAGCCATTCAAAAAGTATATGAAACGCTTCCCCAACCCTCCGAACGTTTTTTTCGTTTGTTTTTAAGAAGAGACGCCAAAGGAAACACACTGCTTCATGAAGCTTGTCGCAGAGGAATGCCCGATCTTCTTCAGCTCATTGAAAACCAGCCGGAAAGTTATCTGATGCAAGCATTTTTTATACCGAATAAACAAGGTTTGGTTCCGCTGGATGTTTTAAATCCCTGCTTAAAAACATGGGTGCAAACGCACTTTCCGTTATTAAGCCCGTTATTGGAGCCGGTCCAACCGCAAATTTTATCTCATCATCCCTTTGCCCCGACGACGGAATCTCAACCGCCGGCGATGCCGCACATTCAAAAGCGAGCGATTAAATTGTTGTCTTCCTTTCAAACGGAGCTTGAAAAAATTCACAAAAAATATCCGGTAATTTACAAAAAAGCACAACAATTTATTTCTGATTTGCGGGCAACGGAAAATATTCAACCGATCTTAAATGCAGACTGGAAACGAGCTTACAACATGTTTGCACACACGATCGGCGGCGGTCGGTGCAATTTTCGGCTGGCGTATGTAATTGAAGGACATAAAATTGTTCTGACGAAGATCAGCCGCAGAGATCACATTTACACGGAATTGATTGAAAACGGAGATGATTTACGCAAAAGAGCTGCATTTTATCTGCAAAATCAGCCGCTCGGCAAAAAAGTGCTTGACAAAAGCAAGCAGAACGAGTAAAAAAACACCTATTCTTTTATGGCGGATGTAGCTCAGTTGGTTAGAGCGCTGGTTTGTGGTACCAGATGTCGTGAGTTCGAATCTCATCATCCGCCCCATTAAAAAGGCCCCTCGCGAGAGGGGCTTTTTTAATGGTAAGGCGGTGATAGAGATTTGAACTCACAGAAGTGAGTTCGACAACAAGCGGCAGGCGGACGGGAGGACGCCGGTGCCTTGCAGCTGCGCAGGTGCGGCGAAGCCAATCGAATTAATCCGCCCCATTAAAAAGGCCCCTCGCGAGAGGGGCTTTTTTAATGGTAAG
>CALXTZ010000112.1 GCA_944391545.1 uncultured Alphaproteobacteria bacterium | reverse complement strand
GTCTTCTTTCATCAGGTTTGTTTTTTTTAAATATCCAAGTTCACGACATTCAAGGCATTTTCCTGAATAAAATCGCGGCGCGGATCCACCACATCTCCCATCAACGTCGAAAACACCTGTTCTGCTTCGTCAAAATGCGTGATTTTAACTTGCAATAAATGCCGGGAATTCGGATCCAGCGTTGTTTCCCACAACTGTTCCGGATTCATTTCGCCCAACCCTTTATACCGGTTGATGGCGATTCCCTTTTTCCCGATTTTGTAAATCGATTCGATCAAAGAAATCGGCCCGTTAATTTTAAATTCAACATCTTTGTTTTTCAAAACGCCGGGTTCGGCATAAAATTCTTTTAAATCCGCAACCATATCCGTCAGGCATTTGGCTTCGCCGCATTGCAACATCGCTTCATCCACGACGTAACGTTCCGTCACACCCCGCAAAGAACGAGATAATTCATAAGAATGGCCCTCTTTCTTGCACTGCCAACCGCGTTCGTATTCCGGTTCCATCGCATCCAGCTTTTGAACAAAACTTTCATCCAACACGGCATCCGGCGCAAACAGCCCTTCAATCGCCATTTGTTCCAGTAACCGCGCCGGAATATGTTTAGACATATTGACAATTAACTGGCGAGCGACGCGTGCTTGTTCGGCGCGCTGAACCAAATCCGCTCCGGCAATTTGAGTCCCGTCTCCCATCACCAAAACGGTATCCGACGTCCCGATGTTAATCAGGTATTCTTCCATTTCCTTGTCGTCTTTCAAATAAATTTCGGAATTACCGCGTTTCGCCCGATACAACGGCGGCTGTGCAATATAAATATAGCCCCGTTCAATCAATTCCGGCATTTGACGGAAGAAGAACGTCAACAACAGCGTCCGAATATGAGCCCCGTCCACATCCGCATCGGTCATAATAATAATCTTGTGATACCGGCACTTATCCGCATCAAAGTCTTCGCGGCCGATTCCGGTTCCGAAAGCCGTTACCATTGTCCCGACTTCCGCCGAGCTTAACATGCGGTCAAACCGCGCCCGTTCCACGTTCAAAATCTTACCTCGAAGCGGCAAAATCGCCTGGTTAGCCCGATTCCGCCCCTGTTTGGCCGACCCGCCGGCGGAATCACCCTCAACGATGAAGATTTCCGATAAAGCCGGATCTTTTTCTTGGCAATCCGCCAGCTTTCCGGGCAAAGACGCCATATCCAACGCCCCTTTGCGTCGTGTCAATTCACGCGCTTTTCGAGCCGCTTCCCGAGCCGCCGCTGCTTCCACAACTTTCCCGATGATTTGTTTGGCATCCGCCGGATGTTCTTCCAACCATTGCTCTAATTTATCGGCAACAACGCCTTCGACAACCGGGCGCACTTCGGATGACACCAACTTGTCTTTGGTTTGAGACGAAAATTTCGGATCCGGTACTTTAACGGACAAAACGCATGTCAATCCTTCGCGCATGTCTTCACCGCTTAATTCGACCTTTTCCTTTTTCGTCAGCCCGGAAGCCGCCGCATAGTTGTTAATCGTCCGTGTTAAAGCAGCCCGCAAACCGGCCAAGTGCGTTCCGCCGTCGCGCTGCGGAATATTGTTCGTAAAGCACAAACACGTTTCATGATATCCGTCTGTCCATTCCATCGCTATGTCAACCGTAATGCCGTCTTTTTCGCCGCAAGCCGCAAAAACATCTGCCTGCAATGCATTTTTGGATTGGTTGATGAACTTCACGAATTCTTTGATACCGCCTTCATAGCACAAATCCACTTTCTTTTCTTCGGAAGAGCGGCGATCAATCAGCACCAACCGCACGCCGGAATTCAAGAAAGCCAGTTCCCGCATCCGATGTTCCAATGTATTAAAGTCAAATTCTATTGTTTTAAATGTTTCTTTAGACGGCATAAATGTGACGGAAGTTCCTCGTTTTCCGTTTGCATCACCGACTTCTTTTAACGGCGCGACCGGCACACCGTTTTTAAATTGCATATAATGTTCTTTGCCGTTGCGCCAAATCCGCAAATCCAATGTTTCCGACAAAGCATTCACGACGGAAACGCCCACGCCGTGCAATCCGCCCGATACTTTATACGAATTTTGGTCAAATTTACCGCCCGCATGCAGCTCCGTCATAATTACTTCCGCCGCCGAAACACCTTCTGTTTTGTGAATTTCGGTCGGAATGCCGCGGCCGTTATCGATGACCGTCACGGATCCGTCCGGATTTAAAATGACTTCCGTTTTATCGCAATAACCGGCCAACGCTTCGTCAATCGCATTATCCAACACTTCATAAACCATGTGGTGCAGTCCGGTGCCGTCATCCGTATCACCGATGTACATGCCCGGCCGTTTGCGAACCGCATCCAATCCTTTCAAGACTTTGATTGACTCGGCCGTATACGCTTGATCCGACGGATTTCCGGACTTTCCGGGTTCTAAATCATTGATATTTTCCATGGTCTTTTTCCTTTTCCTTTAAGCAACGTTTGACAACGAAACCGTTGCATTTTCTATATTAAAAAATTGAGCCCGATGTGTCAGAGGCAGAAAAACGCTTTCATCCGTTCCCGTCATCCACACCTGCGAAGGCAATTCACATAACAATTCAAACAAAGCATCCCGACGATTCGCGTCCAAATGAGCCGACACTTCATCCAGCAACAAAACCGGACTTTGGCCTTTTTCCTGCATTTGCGCTTTGGTTTGCGCCAAAATAATCGACACCAACAAAGCCTTTTGTTCACCCGTTGAGCACAACCCGGCATCCATGCCTTTTTCCTCATGCACTACCGAGAAATCAGACGTATGCGGCCCAACAACCGATCCGCCGTCCGCAAACAAGTGCCGCATTTGGCATAATTTTTCCTTAAAAGCTTCTTCCACATCCAAAGCCGGCATTGTTTCCAACAAATCTTCCAACAACCCGTGCAACGTAATAGAAGCCGTCGGGAAAGGCACATCTTTTTTCTGTCCCAAAAAAACGGACAACCGGGAAACAATATCCCGTCGCGCCGCCGCAATGGCCACACCGGCGGAAGCAATCGTCTCTTCAAGCCCCGTCAGCCAAGCCGGGTCCGCTCGCCCCTCACGCAACAAATTGCCCTATTGTTTCAAAGCATAATTATAATCCGTCGTCATCGCCGCATGATTAGGATCAAAAGCTTGTACCAATCGATCCAAAAACCGTCGTCTGGCCGCCGGATCGCCGCAGAACAGCCGATCCATTGCCGGCGTCAGCCAAACGGCGCTTAAATATTGCCCCAACTCACTTTGATTTTTAGCCGGTTGGCCGTCAATGCGAATTTGTCGCCGTTCAGACGTATCACACCGTCCCGTTCCGACATTAACCATTCCCATCATCGCCCGAATCCGCGCCGAGACAGCCCAACGCACCGGCAACACACCGACGCCCTCCGGCAACAGGCGATCTTCCGGCCCGCGTTTAGCCACATCCGACAAGCGCGCCGAGCGCAGCCCGCGTCCCGGCACCAAATACGAAACAGCCTCCAAAATATTGGTTTTGCCGGCCCCGTTATGACCGGTCAAAACAACGGGCGGCAAGTCCGTATCCAGCGACAACGTCAAGGTATCGTAACATCTGAAACTGGTCAGCCGCAGCTGCTCGATACCCAGCCGTTGATGATGTGGTTTATGTTCAATCATCAGCCTTTTTTATCCTATACGCGCATCGGCATCAAAACATATAACGCCGACGCATCATTGGCATCTTGAATAATCACGGGCGACGTCCCGTTCAATAAAGAAAACCGCACGGTGCCGCCTTTAATCTGGCTTAAAATATCCAACAAATACCGATAGTTAAATCCGATTTCAATGACTTCGGCATCATACCCGGCTTCGATTTCGTCTTCGGCACTGCCTTCGTCCGTATTGGAAGCCGTCACCGTCAAGGCACCTTTTTTCATAATCAGCTTAATGCCGCGCGATTTTTCGGAAATAACCGCTACCCGGTC
>CALXTZ010000111.1 GCA_944391545.1 uncultured Alphaproteobacteria bacterium | reverse complement strand
CCGAAGCCGACTTCAACGGAAAAACAAGCCAAAGCTGCTCCGTCTGCTGTTACGGATGTGGTTGTTACGCAAGTTAATCCGGCGGATGCGCAAAAAGATTATGATGCGGCCTATGCCCTTTTGAAAAAAGCCCAATATGAAGAAGCCGAAACGGCATTGAAGGCCTTTTTGAAAAATTATCCGTCGGATAAGTTGGCCGGGAATGCTCAATATTGGTTGGGCGAAACATATTATGTTCGCGGGCGGTTTGACCAAGCGGCGGTGACTTTTGCCGAAGGCGTTCAAAAATATAAAGAAAATGCAAAAGGGGCGGACAGTTTATTAAAACTCGGGATGTCGATGGCGCGTCTTAATAAAACAAAAGAAGCCTGCACGGCTTTTAAGAATTTGGAAAAGGAATTTCCGAAAGCCTCTGAAGCCTTAAAAGCGCGCGCAAAAAGTGAAATGGATAAAATATCGTGTGCGTCCAACTGACACAATCTTATTTTGCCAAAACGCTTGAAACGCTTTGTGCGGAGGGCTATGTCTCCAAAATAGCGGTCGCTGTTTCCGGCGGAGCGGACAGCTTATGCCTGGCGTTGATGGCGCATGATTGGGCTGTTGATCGGGGAATCGAAGTCATCGGGCTGACCGTTGATCATGGCTTGCGGCCCGAATCTGCTGCGGAAGCCGAACAAGTTCATGCTTGGTTGACCGAACGTAAAATGGCGCATCACATTTTAACATGGACGGGGGACAAACCGAAAACGCGTGTGGAAGAAAAGGCCAGAGAAGCGCGGTATCGATTGTTGTTGGATTGGTGTCACCATCAAAAAGTTTCTTGTTTGCTTTTGGGACACCAGTTGGAAGATCAGGCGGAAACTTTTTTCCTGCGATTGGCTCGGTCGAGCGGAATTGACGGTTTGTCGGCTATGCGTCCCGTCACGATTCGTGAGGGTGTTTTCTTGGTGCGGCCGTTTTTGGATGTGCATCGGGACAGCATTCGCGGGTACTTAAGAACACACTATCGCCAAAAATGGATTGAAGATCCGTCCAATCAGGATGATCAATATGAGCGGGTGCGTTTGCGCAAAGCGGCGCCGATTTTGAGTCAGTTGGGATTAACGCCTCAAGCGGTTTCTTTATCGGCTAAACGATTGGCGCGGGTCAGGGGTTGTTTAGAAACGCTGACGGATTCTTTTTTGAAAAAACAGGTTGTTTGGTCTCATGGCGGATACGCGTTTATTCCGTCAGAAGCGTGGGAAAACCTGCCGCAGGAAATTGCTTTACGGGTTCTGTCTTTTGTTTTGGAAACAATCGGCGGCGGTAGTGTCCCGCGGTTGGAACAGTTGGAAAAAAGATGTCAGCCGCAAATGCAGGCTCAAACATTGGCGGGGTGTGAAATCGTTCCGTGTCGGACGGGATTTTATGTTTGCCGGGAATGGGCTCAAATGGCCGCCCCCGTTCGGCTGAAAGCAGAGACGCCGACGCACTGGGATCGGTTTTATGTGTGTGTGTCCAAAGCGGCGACGATTGCTCCGTTGCAGGAGGCTCTTTCTCAAACGGGATTGCCGGCTAAGGTGCGGCGAACATTGCCGGCACTCTATGACGGGAAAACGCTTTTGTGGGTACCCAGCCTTGACTATTATGCGAAAAAAGACGATATTAATGGGACAGTTGTATTAAAGGTGTCAAAATGGAAAAAGATGTGAAGAAAAAGAACGGCGAAAAAAATAAAAATTTCAAAAAAAACAGCTTTGTTTGGTGGCTGCTGATTTTTGCGATCATCTTTGCGATGTCTAATTTCTTTTTTGATCCGTCCAAACGGGAACAAGTCAAAGAGCTGTCTTTTTCCGAATTATTAACCGAAGTCGATGCCGGCCGTGTTCAGGAAGTGACAATTACGGGGCAATCATTGAGCGGAAAATTGGCTGATAATCAAACGTTTGTCAGTTATGCGCCGGCCGAATCCGGATTGGTTGCAACGCTGAAAGAAAAAGACGTTAAAATTATTGCAGAGCCCGAAGTGACCGAAGGATTTTCTTTCGGCAGCATGTTGTTATCATGGTTGCCGATGATTGTTTTGGTCGGATTGTGGATTTTCTTTATGCGGCAGATGTCCGCCAGCAACGGAAAAGCGATGAGCTTCGGCAAATCCCGGGCGAAACTGTTAACGCACAAAGACCAGGTCACTTTTAAAGATGTTGCCGGAATTGATGAAGCTAAACAGGAATTGCAAGAAGTGGTTGATTTCTTAAAAGAGCCGACTAAATTTCAACGATTGGGCGGGAAAATTCCGAAAGGCGTTTTATTGGTAGGCCCTCCGGGAACGGGGAAAACATTGTTGGCTCGTGCGATTGCCGGTGAGGCGGATGCGCCTTTCTTTTCGATTTCCGGATCGGATTTTGTTGAAATGTTTGTCGGGGTCGGGGCTTCGCGTGTTCGGGACATGTTTGAACAAGCCAAGAAAAATGCGCCCTGTATTTTATTCGTTGATGAAATTGATGCAGTCGGACGGCAGCGCGGGGCCGGTCTCGGCGGCGGAAATGATGAACGAGAGCAAACCTTGAACCAGTTGTTGGTTGAAATGGACGGGTTTGAAACCAATTCCGGCGTTATTTTAATTGCTGCGACGAACCGACCCGATGTTTTGGATCCGGCTTTGTTGCGGCCGGGACGGTTTGATCGTCAGGTCGTTGTCCCGAATCCGGACGTCAACGGTCGTGAAGAAATTTTAAACGTGCATGTGAAAAAAATTCCGTTGGCACCGGATGTGAATATTCGTGTCATTGCCCGCGGCACGCCCGGTTTTTCGGGAGCAGACTTGGCTAATCTTGTCAATGAAGCGGCTTTGTTGGCGGCGCGGCGCAATAAAATGAAAGTCACGATGCAGGATATGGAAGACGCCAAAGATAAAGTGATGATGGGAACGGAACGTCGATCAATGGTTATGGATGAAAAAGAAAAAAGAATGACGGCCTATCACGAGGCAGGCCATGCCATTTGTTCTTTGCACCTGCCGGAATCGGATCCGTTGCACAAAGTAACGATTATTCCGCGCGGGCGGGCTTTGGGATTGACGATGCAGTTGCCGGAAAAGGATAAGTATTCTCAAAGTAAGACGTATTTGAAGTCACGCTTGTCTATTTTATTCGGCGGTCGGTTGGCAGAGGAATTAACGTTCGGAGACGATAAAGTTTCTACCGGTGCATCCAATGACATTCAAGTGGCAACCTCCATTGCACGACACATGGTGACCGAGTGGGGAATGAGTGAAACTTTGGGCCCGATTGCGTATGAAGAGCCCGAAGGGGAAGTCTTTTTGGGACATTCCATCACGCGTCACAAAAATATTTCCGAAAAAACGGCGGAAGAAGTCGATCGACAAATTCGGAAAATAATTGACGAGGCTTATACGCGGACAAAAGAGATTTTAACGACCTATCACGATGAGCTGAAAGCATTGGCAGAAGCGTTAATGGAATATGAAACGTTGAACGGAGACGAAATCAAACAGGTGCTGAAAGGCGAAAAATTAACTCACAAAGAAGAAAAGCCGGTGTTTGTTCGTCCGTCCGTTCCGACGGTGTGGGCGCAAGAGCCGGCTCAGGAAAAGCCTCAAACGGAAAAAGCGCCCGAGCCGACGCCTGTTCCGAAAGGCAAGAAAAAATCCGGCCCGAAATTAAAAGAAGCCTAAATTTTGTGCTTTTAATACAATTTGTGTTCGGTTTGTCGCGCCGAGTTTATGGAAAAGACCATGAATGTGCAATTTTACTGTTGGTTCGGTAATGCCCATTTGCGCGGCAATTTGTTTGTTGGACAGGCCGTCGTGCAGGAAATTCAATACTTGAATCTGACGTTTGGTTAAGGTGCTTCCGTCCGGTAAGCGATAGCTTTTATCTGCTTTTGATTTTTCTTTTGACAGCGTATTTGTTTCTGTCAAAATCAACGGCGGCACATAGATGCCGAAATCAAAAATCAAGTGCAAAATATGTTTTAATTTTCCGTCCATGTCCGAATACGGAATAAACCCGACAATGCCGTGTTCAAAACAGCTCATGAGAGCCGGGATATCAATTTCTTTGGCAGTCAAAACGATCCGTGTTTTGTTCAGGGATTGCAATAACTCCATCACGCGTTCTTTCCACGTTACGCCCAT
>CALXTZ010000110.1 GCA_944391545.1 uncultured Alphaproteobacteria bacterium | reverse complement strand
AACGGTATTGTGAACGTATCGGCGAAAGATAAAGCGACCGGCAAAGAACAAGCTATTCGTATTCAAGCTTCCGGCGGTCTGAAAGATGCCGACATTGAAAAGATGGTTAAAGATGCCGAAGCTCACGCGGACGAAGACAAGAAAAAACGCGAATTGATCGAAGCGAAAAACAAAGCGGAATCCATGATTCATCAAACGGAAAAAACGTTGAAGGATTTGGGTGATAAGGTGTCTTCTTCGGATAAAGACGCGATTGAAGCGGCGATAAAAGACTTGAAAGAAGCGGCTGAAAAAGACAATGTCGATGACATTAACGCCAAAACGGAAAGCTTGATGAACGCATCGATGAAATTGGGTGAAGCGCTCTATAAAGAGCAACAAGCATCCGGGGCGGCACCGGGCGCAGATGCGGGTGCCGGTGCGAATACAGGTTCTTCCGAGGGTGCAAAACCGGAAGAAGAAGTTGTTGATGCTGACTTTGAAGAAGTCAAGAAATAACGTATCTCTTTCGCGTAAGTAACGTCGGGGTTCATCGTTCATTTTAAATTCATGTATGTTCAATACATTCAAATTTAAAATGCCTTGAACCCCTTGTTTTTTCCGCAAAATCGATGCGTTATTTTAGTCTTTTGTGTTCATCACATAAGCGGGGTTTTTGTTCAATCAGGATTTTTTGCGCCTTTTTATTCTGATAAAGTCGCCGCGGCGTGCGACCATTTCGCGGCGACTTATCTTGCTATGGTATCTGACGGAAGTTTAAAAAGAAAGAACTTTCGAAAGAGTTGATTTTTCAGTAGGTTTAAATGCCGGGTCTGTTTGTCGTTTTTTTATAACATCCGAGGCGATCTCTTTTATATTTGTGTAATTTCCTTCATATCCGGTTACTTCAACAAGGGAACTTCTATATAAACATGCGTCAAAGAATGGAATACATAGGAATTTATGAGAATCCATTTCATATTGAGGCGCAACAATAAGATCTGCATTTGTTTGAGAAAGAGCGTTATAAATCGCTCCGCGAGTACACCGATCGGGAGCATCATTTCCGTTAGTTGTTTCTAAAGTTGCTCCATAGGCTTCTCTATCTGGTTTATTTATGTAGAATCCGAATAAAGTTCTACATAAAGCTCGTCCTTTCATCTTATTCCCAATGTTTATACTTGCTTCTATGGGTCTGATTTCAAGTAGTGTCTGCGATGTATTTATACTGTTAACCCCGCGATGATGTGTGGAGCAGGCTGTTAATACTCCTGCAAAAATACATAATATTAATAAAGTTTTTCTCATTCTTTTCTCCGTTAAAAGTAAAACCGCCTTTGAAGAAAGGCGGTCGGAGAGTTAGCAAACCCAATCAACGAAAAGGTTCCTGCGGCCTTTAAAGGAGAACTCCTTCTGAACATACGCCGCAGGCTCCCCGACCCGCAGGTCAGAGATATAATTCAGGTGGATATACTTTTTGAAAAAAGATATACACCCTTTTGGGTAGGGTGTTCCCGACTACCCCGTTGATTGGAGCTTGCTACAGCTCTTTTGCGCCTTTTCAAAGCACTCAAAGGACTTTCGTCCTCGCGTTTAGTATATAAACGGACAATCGGTTTGGCAATGAATATTTTATTTCCGACATAAACCTCTTGCATTTTCGGGCGTGATTATCTATATATGACCCAAGGATGAAATACGATGGCAAAAAAAGATTATTACGAAACGCTCGGCGTCTCTAAAACCGCAACATTCGCAGAAATAAAATCGGCATATCGGTGTATGGCGAAAAAGTGCCATCCGGATTTGCATCCGGGCGATGCGGCGGCTGAAGTCCAATTCAAAGAAGTCAATGAAGCTTACGAAGTGTTAAGTGATGATCAGAAACGGGCGGCTTACGATCGGTTCGGTCATGCGGCGTTTGATCAAGGCGCCGGCGGGTTCGGCAACGGGTTCGGCGGGTTCAATTTTACGGGCGGCAGCTTTTCCGATTTGTTTGAAGAAGTTTTTAACGGTTTTATGGGAAACACGCGGTCTCGGTCACAGGCAGAGGAAAACCTGCGCGGCGATGACATTCGCTATGATTTGGAAATCTCGTTGAAAGAGGCTTTTACCGGCGTTAAAAAGAAAATAGACGTCTCGACGTTTGCCGTGTGCGATACATGCCACGGTCAAGGCGGAACAGGCGTTGAAACGTGTTCGGCTTGCGGCGGGCGCGGTCGGGTGCGTCGTCAAAACGGGTTCTTTTTGATGGAAACGGTTTGTCCGACTTGCGGCGGTTCGGGAAAGACGGTGAAAAAACCATGTGACGCGTGCAAAGGGGCCGGTCGGGTGCGTCAAAGCAAAACATTGGAAGTTGACATTCCGGCAGGGGTTGAAACCGGTGTTCGGATGCGGCTTTCGGGTGAGGGCGAAGCCGGTTTGCGCGGCGGGGCTGCCGGTGATTTGTATTTATTCGTGACCGTCAAAGAAAGCAAGCTGTTTAAACGGCAAGATAAAAATTTATATTGTACGGTTCCGATTCCGATGACGACGGCGGCTTTGGGTGGAACGATTGAAATTCCGACGATTGACGGGGAAAAAGAAACAATCAAAATTCCGGCCGGGACGCAAAGCGGTTATGAAGTCAAACTGCGCGGACGCGGCATGCCGGTATTGCGCAGCACGGCGCGCGGTGATTTATTTGTCACGGTGACCGTTGAAATTCCGACGAATTTAAACAAACGGCAAAAAGAATTATTGCAGGCGTTTGAACAAGAAGGAAAAAACAGCCCGAAATCAACCGATTTCTGGGACGGTATCAAAAAATTCTTTGACGAATGGGTTTAATCGGCGTCATTGCGTGCAAACATCTTTGCCATCGTTTCCTTGCGTAACGGAACCATAACAAACGCTGGCCGTTTGACATTGAGTTGTGTTCGAATAATAGCTCGAGCAATAAGCCGTGGCATATGGTGAATAAAAAACAGTGTTGACGTTTGTACATTTTCCGTCTGTCCCGTAGGAACGGCAGTAAGCGAATCGGCTGGGCGAGACGCACACCCCGATCGTATCAAATGACATCGGGGTACAAGGAGCCGAGGCACAGTCAACGGCTGTGCATTGCCCGGTTGCATCATATCGGCTGCAATAAATCGTTTGATCCGACCGGCAGCAGGTCCCCAACGTATCAATGCGATCTTGTTCGCATACGTCGCTCATGCAACTGGCTGATGCGCATGTTTCGTCGGTGTTGTAGCTTCGACAAAACGGCGTTCCTCCTTCAGAACAGCAAACTTGTGTATCGTCAATGGGCATGTTGACGCACTCGGAAACGGGGGAGCAATAAATGAAACGGCATGTCCCGTCGGCATTCGTGCTGGTACAAACGGGTTCTGTCGCAGGTGCACAACAAGCACCGCTTGAGTCGATTTTAACTTCTGTGCAATCGGGCAACAAGACACAAGGCTGTCGATGCGCACGGGCGTGCAATCAACGTAGGAACACGAGATGCGGTGGCATGTGCCGTCGGCATTATAGGAGGAACAATAAGGTGTTTCTTCCGGCAAACAGCATTGTCCGACAAAATCCATGCGGACGGGTGTACACAAATCCGATGCACATCCGACGGCCGCACATGTACCGTTTGTGTTATAGGCGGCACAATACGGTTTTTGGCCGTCAGCGCAACAGGTGCCGACCTGATCAATCCGGGTCGGTGTACATGAACCGGACACGCACACGATATTTCCGCATGTTCCATCAGACAGATAAGTGCTGCAATAAGACGTTTCTCCTTCCGGACAACATCCGCCGAGCGTTTCGATTTTGGTTTGGATACATTCGGATGATGTACATGCCCTTGCGCTACAGGTGCCATCGGCGTTATATCGGCTGCAAAAAGCCGTCTGCCATTCTTTATCGCATGTCTGGCATTGATTGTTGACACAAATCTCACCCGCATCACACACGGTTCCATCGCCACACCGCCCGTTTTCCAATAAATGGCAATAAGTGCCGATCCATCCGTCTTCACACTGGCAGGTGTTGTTAATGCATCGCCCGTGAACACATGGTTTTTCTCCGCAAGGCACAACGTCGCCTAAATTTTCTTTGGACGGGACAAAATGAATATCATTTTCATTGCCACAAGTTTCGTTACCGTCATTGATGTAAATGTCCGAAAACGGAGAGACGTTCATATCCAACAGCTTTTTGCAAACACGTTTGGAAATGTTTTTCGCCGTAACGGTAAAGCTTTTGTGATAG
>CALXTZ010000109.1 GCA_944391545.1 uncultured Alphaproteobacteria bacterium | reverse complement strand
TTTGGCGACCCCAGAGGGAGTCGAACCCTCGTTACCGCCGTGAAAGGGCGATGTCCTAGGCCTCTAGACGATGGGGTCATCGTATCGGCTTTTTCAAAGTACGGTTATGTATACATGCATTTTTCCAAAATAGCAAGAACTTTTTTATGAAAAACGTTATTTTTTTTAAAGTTCCAACAAAATGCCCATAAAGGCGCCTAAACAAATAAAGAAAATCGGATGGCATTTAAACCGAAAAACCAATATCAAGTAGCATAAAAACAGAATCGACTGTATGAAAAAAGGTTTTCCCGGAGGAACTTGGTAAACAATCATTTCCAATAAAACGCAAAGAAAGGAAAAAATCATGGCTGCCACAGCCGGGCGCAACCCGTAAAATACGGCGGAAACATATGGATTGGTTTTGAATTTTTCCAAAATTTTACTGATCAAAATAATGATGAAGAGCGATGGGACAACCAATCCCAACGTTGCGACGATGCCGCCGAAAAGCCCTGCTGCCTGAATGCCGGCATAAGTTGCCATATTTATGCCCAAGGGGCCCGGCGTTGATTCCGAAACGGCAATCATATTTGTCAATTCTGCTACATCAAACCAGTCAAATTTTTCCGTTAATTGAAACAAAAACGGGATGGTTGCCAAGCCGCCGCCGATAGCAAACAGACCGATTTTAAAAAACTCGAAAAAAAGAGTAACGTAAATCATTTAACCCGCCTTTTCATCATAACTAAACCAAGTCCCGTCACACTGGAAATCAACACAATAAAAAGCGGTGATAAGATACCGTAAAATGTTGCGGCAAAAGCCATTATCAAAATCGCATAAGTCCACAAATCAATGACGCTTTTTTGAATCATTTTGACAACCATCGGTGCCAGCAAAGCCGCAATCATCAACCGCATTCCGGCGAAAGCATGTTGAATATACACATTTTCCCAAATATAAGCCAATCCGTATGCCAAAGACGAAATAATCAACAAAGACGGCAAAACCATTCCGACCAAAGTACAAACGGCCCCGAAAAAGCCTTTTAACCGATATCCGATAAAGGTGGATACGTTCAAAGCAATAATGCCGGGCGTTACTTGGCCGATAGCGTAGTAATCCAGCAATTCATCGTCGGTTGCCCAACCTTTGCCGACAATTTCTTTTTGAAGCAACGGCAACATAGCATAACCGCCGCCGAACGTAAACAACCCGATTTTGAAAAACGACCAAAAAAGATTAAAGTAAAGTTTCATGTTTTCACCTTGTTTTTCCTTTTAACAAAACGCAGCGGGAAAATCAATAGCCGGCATAAAATTCTTAACCGGCCAAACTGGCATCTTGAATAAACAGCTGCACCTTATTTTTGCCGTTCCATGTATCAAGGCGCAAATTCCCCGCAAAGTGAAACAATTGTCCCGGCGCGTGGGATAAAAGCTTTTGTCCCATTTCCGTATCTTTTGATCGGAATGAAACCGCATCCAAAGAACCACCGTTTCGCCCGGCCAGTTTACAAATAATATGCCCGTTATTGGTTAAGATGGTTTTTGCGACTTTTACGTCATGAATAACAAACCGAGGCTCCGGATTGCCCTCCCCGTACGGTTCCAACTGATTGAGTTTATCCAACAAGTCCGTTTGAACAGCCATAATATCCAAAACACCGTCTACTTCCAAAACACTGGACGTGTCCTCCAAATGAGCCATCTTCGGTTCGATAAAAGAGAGTAAAAAGTCTTCAAAATCCTTGATTTTAGACTTGTCAAAAGAAAAACCGGCCGCCATCGGATGACCGCCGCCACGTGTGAGAATCCCTTTATTCAACGCTTCAATAACCAAAGTTCCCAAATCAATCCCGGGAATGGATCGGCTTGACCCTTTGGCTTCATTTCCCTCAATTGACAAGACAAAAGACGGCAAATTATACTTTTCTTTTAACCGGCCAGCCACGATACCGACAACACCTTGATGCCAATGAGCGCCTTTAACCAAGATATAAGGCAAGCCCCTTTCAACTGATTCTTGCGCTTGCAAAACGGCATCTTCCAAAACTTCCGTTTCTATAGTACGGCGCAAAACATTCAATTCTTCCAATTCCGAAGCCAGTTGAATCGCTTCGACTTCATCGAACGTTGACAACAATTTCATGCCGAGATCCGATTTGCCGACACGCCCACCGGCATTGACGCGCGGCCCTAAAATGTATCCCAAGTGGTAGGCGCCGATTTTTTCGGTAATTTTCGCAATATCCGACAACGCCGTTAAACCGACATTGCGCCTTGCGGCCATTTGTTTAATCCCGGATTTGACGAATAATCTGTTGACCCCCCGCAACGGCACCACATCGCAGACGGTTCCGAAAGCCACCAAATCCAACCACTGGCGCAAATCCGGTTCTTTTTTGTCCGCATAAAATCCTTTTTCCCGCAAAGTTCGGTTCAAAGCAACTACCGTCAAAAATACGACTCCGACTGCAGCCAAAGCATGACATGGATTGTCTTTGGATTCGTCCAACCGTTTCGGATTGACAACCGCGTATGCATTCGGCAGGCTTTTTTCGGGTTCGTGATGATCCAAGATAATCACATCCAAGCCTAACTTCGTTCCGAAACCGATCGGTTCAAAAGCCGTCATGCCGCAATCAACCGTCACGACCAAACGGATGCCGTCATCGTAAAATTTTTGCATTTCTTTCGCATTCGGCCCGTATCCGTCATCGCGATCAGGAATGAAGACGCGCGTTTTAATATGCAGGCTTTTTAAAAACAACTTCAACAAAGCGCTGGAAGTGGCTCCGTCTACGTCATAATCGCCCATAATGCCGATTTTTTCGCCGTTCATAATTGATTGCGCCATTCGGTCAACAGCTTTTTGCATGTCTTTCAATTGGCACGGTTCCGGCAATTGATTTTTCAGTGTCGGATTTAAAAAAGCATCAATCAAATCAAAATCGACATGGCGTGCCACCAAAACCCGTGCCAGTATTTCCGGCATATTATATTTTTGCACCAACATTTCGATTGATTTTTCATCGCTTTGACGATACACCCACGTGCGATGATTTAAAGACTTTTCAACACCCAACACAACCATCTTCCTGTCCCTTTCGTACTGATAAGTTCATCATAACGCCGCTTTCTTTTAAATAGCAAGCTTCTTTTTAAAAAAATATTGA
Source organism: uncultured Alphaproteobacteria bacterium (assembly GCA_944391545.1). Classification (GTDB taxonomy): domain Bacteria; phylum Pseudomonadota; class Alphaproteobacteria; order CAAHEQ01; family UBA3637; genus CALXXA01. Next base: position 1,080 of record CALXTZ010000109.1, on the reverse strand, counting down.
GTATCCGATAAAACATGGTAAAATAACAAAAATATAAAGGAGGTATGGGACATGTACATAGATTTTATTGCTGATTACGGCGAATCAACTGGGCACGAAGATTTGGCTTTTTCGGAAGTAGCCCTGAAATTATGCGAACAATTTTCTTTGCAAAACTTACCGTTTCCGATGGTTCGAACGTTATCCGTCCGGCCGTTTAATACAATCGAAACGGGATTTGTCGTTGCCCAGCTGGCATTTAATTCAAAGCTGGGGAAAAACCACCTTGTTTACCACAATACGGCGCCGCGCAAGGATGTTTTGGAAGCGCGAGACAAAAATGCCGGTGAATTTTTGGCAGTTGCTGAGCTACCGAACAAAGTTCGTATCATCGGTGTCTTTGGCGGCTTTACATTTTCCTTTCTTAAAGGAAAAGCGCGCATTTATCGCGTTCAGTGTGCGAAAGACGGCTCTCAATTTCGGTCAAGAGATGTTTTTCCGCCTTGTGTTGCCAGTTTGGCAGCTCATGCCGATCAACCGCTGACCTCATGGCCATTGTTGGGCGAGGAAGTAACGGATATCAAAGAAGTCCCGTCCGATATTGTATTAAGCATTGACGGATACGGCAACATCAAAACCAATGTGACGCATTTTGAAAATATTAACCAGATTACGTTAAATGAAATGACGCGGCCGGTTCAAACGGGGCAAGGTATTTTTTCGGTTCCGGACGGCCAAATGGTTTTTGCTCCCGGTTCTTCCGGATGGGAGGGCCAAACTTTCGGAGAAATTTGTTTGCGCGGCGGATCGGCCGCCCGTGTATTCCACTTTCCGCAACCGGGACAACATATTGAAATGAAATAAAATTTGATTTTTTTCAAATAAAATGCGAATAATTTTAAAAAATTTACTTGCTATTAATAATTAAGTAGTTATACTTTGTTTGTAACAAGCAAGGGTTTATGTGAAATGATACACATGTTTAAAGAAATGATTTCTTCTGCCGCCAACCGGACATCCGGAACGGGTATGTGTGCTTTCAACGTTACCCCCCCCCCCCGTTTTTTTAATTCTTTCAATACCTATTTCGCTTTTTCAACT
>CALXTZ010000108.1 GCA_944391545.1 uncultured Alphaproteobacteria bacterium | reverse complement strand
CGCCGCGATTTTATTCAGGAAAATGCCTTGAATGTCGTGAACTTGGATATTTAAAAAAAACAAACCTGATGAAAGATGTCTCCGCACGGGGTCTTCTTTTTTATAAATAACTCATTCACAAATAAGACTAAAATTTTTGAAAGAAAAATATTGACAAAATAATGAGATCGTTTATAATGAAAAGAAAGACAACAGGATAAAGGGGTAAAAAATGGCATATGATAAATCTTTTAATCCATCGGAATATCGAAATGACGGTAAAGTTTCTTGGTGGAAACGAGTAAAAAAGCCGTTTTTGTATATGGGAACGGCATTGGCTTTGTTTGTGGGCGGTGTCTTCGGGTATAACGCCTTGAATAAAGCGGCTGAAAATCGGGATGCGAAAGAAGAACCGATTGTCCAAAAAGCAACGCAGCCGGTTGAAAATAATTTGAAAAAAGCGGTTTCAAAGTTGGCGCAAAAAGAAACAGCCGCCAACAGCACAGAAACTGCCGCGAATGTTCAAGAAGCATCTGCGAATGTTCAAGAAACCGCCGCATCGAATGCTTCGGCGGAAAAAGCAAAACCCAAAACACGGACGGTCGTTGATTATCAGTTCGCGATTGTTCCGGGATTGGCGAGTGATCAGGTTCAGTTGGATCCGGCTGTTGCGCGTGAATTGGCTAAAAACTATCAAATGGCTGATGCTGCCATGGACAATTGGGTCGCTTCGAAAATTCAAGCGTTAAAAGGAAATGATACGCGTGCTAAACAATACGAAAATGCGGCGATTCGCCAATTCCCGGAATTGGCTAAATGCAGAACTTTCCAAGATGTTGCGTTTGAATTGTATAAAAAGAAAGCGGCGGCCGGTATCAATACAAGTTCGGCTCGGGCGAAGATTTCTTACAGTTATTTGCAGAAAGCAGCCAGAGCGACTAATCCGGAATCTCGGTTGAAGCATTTATATAAGGCTGTTACGTTAACGCCGGAAGTTGGTATTATGGGGCCCAATTTGGAGGTAGCTCGTGAAATTGCCCTGTCATTTAAAGGTGAAACCCATGTTGTGATGCGTGCACAGTTGGTGGAAGTCCCCTTGACGAATGCGGCAACTCCTGCTATGTTGGCGGCCCAAGCAGAAGGAAGATAAAAATGGAAAGTAAAGAAATTGAATTATTTTATGACTTTATGGCAAAATCACCTGTCTTGCTCGGTAAAGAATCGACTCAGTTGTTGAAAAACATTTGCTCCGAATCAGACGAAGAAGAGGATGATCTGTCTACAAAAGTGTGTTTTTCATAACAGAATCAAACACTTAAAAAGTTATAAAAAATTGTAAAAAAATGTTGACAAAACGGATAAAATTTCGTAAGATAAAGGTATAGAGAAAAAAATAACATTAAGGAGAGAGAAAATGGAAAACAAAGAAATTATCAAAAAAATCAGACGGAACAAATGGAATTTGTTGAAAGGCAATGGCGCTTTGGCGGCTTTAGTTGTTGGGAGTGCGGCAATGTTTGCTCCGACAAAAACAAATGCGGCGGATGTTGATTTCCGGTCTATTATTAAAGGCGGCGAAGTCATCACGACACCTGTTGAAATTTACAAAGGTGTGACGGCAGGGGATCGTCGTGATCAAAAGATTGATGAAATTCAGGCCAGAACGGAAGAAGCTAAAGCGATGGCCGCTGAACGCGCGGCTGCCGCTAAAGCTGAAGCAGAAGTCAAGATCGCTGAAATCAAAGCGAAGTATGAAGAACGCCGTGCGACTGCAGAGGATTCTCGGACAACGGCTCGGTTGGATCGCCAGGAAGATCGTGAGATTGCCAGAGCCGAAAGAGTGGCATTGGCTGCTGAAAGACGGGCAGAACGCGACGCAGCAAAGGCGGATAGACGTGCCGAAGCGAAAGAAAGAAGAGAGGTTAGACAGGCGGAGGCAGAACGACGTCGGGCTTTGCGTAAAACCGAAAGAACCGGAAATAACCTGTTTCGTGTCATTTTCCGCGATTCGAACAGAAGATAAACAACAAACAGTTTCCTGCCCCTTTTTAAAAGGGGTAGGAACGCTTGATACTTTTTAATCATCAACAAAGGGAAGGAAAAAAATGAAAAATAAAACGTATGCAATGTTATGTGCAATGGCTGCGATGGCAACTTTGGTCGGCTGCAGCTCAATTGATGAAGCTAAATTCTATGATGAAAAAGCCAGAGTAGAACAAAAAATGGCGGCCTTGAAAAACAATCCGAATGCGCAAGTTTCCGTTTCGGGTCGTGACAGCAATGACGGTCGCGGGATTTCAACATATCGTTTCAGCTATGTGGATGAAACAGGTGCTTTGGTTCAAGAAAGCTATCGTTTTAACGAATACAGAAAAACAGTTCAAATTTCGACGCGTGTTGCCGATGGCCGCGGTCGTCCGGTTGCCAAACCTGTTTCCAAGGTTGTTCCGGGTGAAGCTCAATTCATCGAAGCGAACACGGGTGATGTCAATGTTGCCACAGGCGTTCAAGAAAAAGTTATGTGGATCAAAGACAAACAACAAAATCAACGTTAATAAAACTCTCTCCTTAAAGGAAATCCCCCGCATCGGGGGATTTTTTTATGGCATGACCTATGTGAGCAGGTAGATGCAGACAATCCAGCCCAGTCGTAAGGTTTGGGAAGCTTTGGGGCTGCCGAACGAAGTTCGAAAGGTTAATACCACTTGCGTTAGCGAGTGGAAGTTTATCTTTTTAACGCAATCTCTGCCACTGATGCGCCGTAATAAACGGAAGCAGTTCGTCTTGGGAGCGATACATGGTTTTGGGTTTTAAGGCGTCTCCGAATAAGTGGCGTTCCGATCCGTAGATCAACAAAGGCGAAGACGGAAAATGAAATAACTTATGCGCCGACGGCGTGCTTATTTCCCTCGAGAGATGTTTTTTCTGCGGTGTCAAAAAAGCCTCTTCCAAAGCCATATGCAAATCTTGTGGCAGTAAAATCAAATGCCTTTGAAACATCTTGTGAAAGGTTGATTTTAACAAACCGCTTTTTTCTTTCATTGATAAATATCGGTTCAATTGACAGGCCAGAATGTAATTATCTTTTTCTTCCGGATCTTCAGGCAATAAAACCATTTCTTCTTTTGTCAGTGCCATCTTTCGGATCCGTTGATAGTATTCTTTCGTCATGTTCAATCCGCCGCAACTGATTGCTTTTTGATGGTGAACCGTCCAGCCGACCGGCAGATAACCTTGCTTCATTTTGTTTTGGCTTTCTTCGGAAAAGTGTGTCGAAATGAATTGAGATTCGACCTTTGTCAAATACTTTAAAAAGATGGGGCGAACCGCATGATTAAACTCACTTCTGATTTTTTTAAAAACAGGAATGCTTGTCCGCTCAAACGGAGTCGAACACAGATGAAAATGAGATTTATTCGCGATTTTCAATAACAATTCCCGTTGTGCCAGCGTGTTACCGATTCCGGAGTTGTCCGTGATAAGTGTCTGTAATAAATTTGTCAGTACTTCCATTGTTTCTATCCAACCGTATCAAAAAAGATAGACAAAACATCTTAAGGAAAATAATCTAAAAAGTCAATCCGTAATCTTGTTTTTTGTTTGACTCTTTACGGGATAAAAAATATCCTATGAACAGAAAAAGGAGAAAGAACCCTATGTCAAACACAAAAAATGTGCGCGCTTATTCCGGAAAAGAAGAGGTTTTGCATGCATTGATTCATGGCATCGGAATAGCGTTAAGTATTGCCGGTTTGGTGATTTTGGTGTGCCTTTCGTGCCTTTACGGGAATGTATGGAGCATTGTTTCAAGTGCGATTTTCGGAACAACGCTTGTTCTGATGTATACGGCATCGACGATTTATCATTCCGTTTGTTCTGACAAAAAGAAAAAGTGCTTTAAAAAACTGGATCACATCGCTATTTATTATTTGATTGCCGGAACTTATACGCCGTTTTTATTAGTTTTAATGCGCGGGCCCCTCGGATGGACTTTATTCGGCATTGTGTGGGCTTTGGCGGTTTTAGGAACAATTTTAAAGCTTTATTCTTCCGCCAACGGCACAAAAGTTTGGTCCATCGGGCTCTATCTCGCAATGGGATGGCTGATTTTATGTGCGACGCATCAAGTGTGGGCTGCCGTTCCTAAAATCGGGTTGATTTATTTGATACTGGGTGGTTTGTTTTATACGCTCGGTATTCTTTTTTATGTGTGGAAAAGCAAGGCATATACGCACGCGATTTGGCATCTTTTTGTGTTGCTCGGTTCCGTTATGCA
>CALXTZ010000107.1 GCA_944391545.1 uncultured Alphaproteobacteria bacterium | reverse complement strand
GTTCGATGGAAACGATACATCCGTGTGCACCAATGAACCCACCCTGTACTTTTATTTCGACAGTAACATGAATAAACCCACCGACGTGTGTTTACCAGCTTGCGGGGTCGGAGAAACCTGTTGCAACAACGGCTGTTATCCGACGGACGGATTATGCGGTTCTTTATGTGCTTGTCCGACGGGAACGGAATGCAAAGGCGATGGCTTATGTTGTCTACCGGAATCGGAACCCTGTAACGGAACCTGTTGCCCGGCGTCTCAAATTTGCACTAACGGCTCGTGTTCATGTCCGCAAGGCGCCACCATCAACGAAGAAGGTCAATGTGTGTGTCCGTCCGGATCCATGTTGGTTGACAACAAATGTCAATCCGTCATTTGTACCGGTTCAGGATCCAACCGCACCTGCACCGACATCAACGGTAATCGATGCGGAACAGGATGTAACGAAGACGGAAGTACGTGCTGGATCGGACATTGTCAAAATTATTGCCCGAAAGGAACCGCTTATCGATACATCTCTGAAGTCAATTATTATGGATGTCTCAACCCTGAAACAGGACTAAGCTGTTATTTTATCAATGGAAATACATATGCTTGTTTATTGAATAATTTACAATGTGGAACCTTGTGTCGTGCAGATGGTTCTACCTGTAATCGCGGAGACTGCCAAAATCTATGTCCCGTCAACGATTCCAAAGGCAACCCGATTACATGGGATTATTATAATCGCACAACAACATATGCTTGTTTTAATGAAAACACAGACATGACCTGTTACAAAGCTTACAACCGCATCGAATGTTACAAAAATGATATTTATTGCGGATTTTGTGATTTAAGCGGCGAAAACTGCACCATCAACACTTGTTCGGAATGCAAAGACAATCAAGAAAAAGTCTGCCCGGCAGATAACCCGTCTTGTACAGAATCTGAAAAGGTTTGTCCAGAAACGAACTGTCCCGACGGTACAACATGGACACAAAAAGGAAATAACTATGTCTGTGAACGACCGGACGGGTTCTATTGCTATCCGATTGAAAAAGTTTACTGGCGATGCCTTTCCCCTGACGACCAAATCTGCGGCAGATGTTATGAAGGAACGGGTCATTCCTGTCAATTCGGTTTATGCGAAAACACATGTCCTGACCATTTAACGTATGCGTATGCCGGGTCTACATCGATGGGATGCTATGATTCGGCAACAGGCGTAACGTGTTATCCGTATGAAAGTTGGTATAATTGCACTAAAAACAATCAACAATGCGGAACGCGATGCACGGATTATTACGCAACTGGATGTCCGCTTTGCTTGTCAGATGCGACTTGTCCGTCCGGCACCTACATAAATGAAGCTAAAGACCAGTGCACCAATTCCCAAACAGACGTTGTTTGTAATATTCTGGGAACAGATGCGCGGGCTTGTAAAAAAGACGGATTCTATTGCGGTTCCGGCTGCAACTTGGATGGAACAAACTGCACAACCGGCCTTTGCATCGATTCTTGTCCGACAGGAACCAAATGGAACAGCGTCCCCACAGCCGGTTATTACGGGTGTGTCAGCACATCGTCTCCAACCATTGCTTGTTATAAACAAGGCAGTCAATACATTTGTTACAAAGATTGGGTTCAATGCGGAACAACGTGTACGGATTACACCGGCGCAGGTTGTCCTGACTGTCAAACTTAAGCCGATTTCAAAGGTTCGTCATCCCTCTGCTTTTGCCTGCAAATCGGCCGGTTGATAAATTTTTTAATTTTTTTTACTTTTTTACTTGACGAATGCAAAATTTCAGGTATATTAATGTCCTGTCTATGAAAGAGATGATGCCTCTGTGGCGAAATTGGTAGACGCGATAGACTCAAAATCTGTTGGCAGTGATGCCGTGCTGGTTCAAGTCCGGCCAGAGGTACCAAAAATTAAAACCGCTCCCTAAAAGCGGTTTTTTTATTACCCGAAATGCTGAATATTCCTTGCTTTTATACCTTTTTCTGCTAAACTGATAAAAAATAAACTCAATATAAGCGGGAGAAACATATCATGGCATTCACTTTCAACCAATTCGGCCGCAGCATGATTGAAATGCTGGCTGTATTGGCTATCATGGGAATCCTAACATTGGGCGGCATTGCCGGATATCGATATGCCATGAATAAAAGCACCGCAAATACCATTACCAAAGAAGTTTCATTAAGGGCTGCTTCCATCATGAATGACGGGACATTTTCCCGATATCAAATAGACGCGCCGATTGCGGCTTTGGGATTTAAAGGTCAAATCGGGGCGTTTACCTATGAACAAACGAAAAGCTCAACCACAACATTTACCGTAACGGTTTTCCCCGTTTCGCAATCGGTTTGCCGTCGAATTGCCGAAATGGCTCATCCGAATGCCTTATCTGTGTCTATTAACGAACAACTTTGGCAAGAGGGCGACACTTTCTTATGTACTTCCGATGAAAACACGATAGACTTTGTTTTTGCCGCCATTCCACAAGGCCGGATGTTGACCGACTTTGCATGCGGTCCTTGTTATGATCAATCGGGCGACGAATGTATTTACAAATGCGTCGGAAACCAAATCTGTTCGGATGCAGGATGTATTTGTCCGCCGGAAACGCCTGTCGGAGCCGATTCATTTTATTGTATCTGTCGAGGAAATAAAGTCCCGAATGCTTCAAATGTTTGTGCTTGTCCGGGAAATATGACCGATCCGGACGGAGACAATACCTGCACCTGCCCCAGCCCGACGACTTATTGGAACGGATCCGCATGTGTATGTCCGACTGACACGCCGACCGGAGCCGATCCGACAACATGTACTTGTCCCGGCAATAAAGTCAATCAAAACGGTCAATGCATTTGCCCGGGAAATATGACCGATCCGGACGGAGACAATACCTGCACCTGCCCCAGCCCGACGACTTATTGGAACGGATCGGCATGTGTGTGCCCGACTGACACACCGACCGGAGCCGATCTGACAACATGCGCTTGTCCGGACGGCATGACAGAAGATGCGCTGACAAACGAATGCGTCTTTGCCTGTGAAGATCCGACACCTTACTGGGATACACAAACTCAAACATGTGTTGCCTGTTTGGCGGACGAAAATTGTGATACATGCTATGCCTGTCAAGATAAAGCTTGTGTCAAAAAAGAATGCGCTCTGACTTGTCCGGACGGAATGATTCTGGAAGAAGATGAATGCGGCTGTCCGACAAGTTGTTGCTGTACGCAAGAAGAAGTCGAAGCCGGTGCTATTTGTTTGGATAGCGTTTGCAAACAAGCTTATTGCGATCCGACAAAAGTTTTATGTTCTCAAGCTAAATGTCCCGACGGTATGCGTTTAATGACTCGAGAAGAAGCGTTGTCCGTCGCGAATGCACATACTTATGACGGCCCGTGTAATGCCAACTGGACCAGTACAGGGCATACAATGGTTTGCGGATACCGAACCAGTCCGTATGAAAGAATTATCGTCGATTTAACCGGCAGTTGGGATGCTTCCGAGACGAACTGTTTGAATGAAAACTACGGAAATGCCGGAAAATATTGGTGGCACGGCAGCTGCGGTAATCCGACAACTCCTAGCACCGGAACAGCTTTCACGTTCTGTATTGAAAAGTAAGATAAAGCCGGAATTCTTTCCGGCTTTTTATTAAAAATTTTTGCGAAAATATGTTTCTTGCTAACCGATAAAGTCTAAAGCCGATTAAGGCAATTTAATTTCTTTCAACTTATCTTCTTCAACCGTAAACTCATTGTGATAATGCGTGACAATGTGGTCTAACTTATGTAAAAAACCGCTTTCCCATGCGACAAAAGCGCCCCAAACAGCTCCGATTGAAACGATAATCGTACAAATATCTTCCAAAATATCTAAAACTTCTTTTATTTTCATAATAAAAAGCCTCCGATTTATTTAAATAAGACTTTTTTTAGAAAATAAAACCTATCCTTTCGTCACATAACAATTTTATGTTACAAAAAGCTTGCCCCCCCTCCCCCCATGATATATTATGAAAAATACCGTTTACGGCGCATCTTCTCATAATAAAACATGTGTGAACACACAAGGAGAAAACAATGAAGTTCGGAAGTATTTTTGGAAAGAGTAAAAAAGGATTGCGGGATGTTGTTCTGTTTCCAACGGGCGGTTCGCACCCCCGCGCCCTTTCGCCCCGCCGATGGGGCAAACAAAAAGGCCGTTCGGAACAATCGAATTGCAAGGGGTGTTTTCTTTTTTCCCCCGCGACGCCGAAATT
>CALXTZ010000106.1 GCA_944391545.1 uncultured Alphaproteobacteria bacterium | reverse complement strand
ATCAACGACAAATCACTACCGCCGGAAATGTTGATGAGAATCCCTTTGGCGCCTTTCATCGATACATCCAACAGCGGATTTGAAATGGCCTTTTCCGCCGCGATCAATGCCCGATTTTCGCCTTCGGCTTCTCCGGAGCCCATCATTGCTTTGCCCATCTCGCTGATGACGGTTTTCAAGTCGGCAAAATCCAAGTTCACCAACATCGGCGTCATCATCAAATCAGTAATACTGCGCACGCCTTGATATAAAATGTCGTCGGCCATCTTAAACGCATCCACAAAGGATGTATTTTCTTTGGCAATTCGGAACAGGTTTTGATTGGGAATGATAATCAACGTATCCACATATTTGGCCAGTTCTTCAATCCCGGCTTCGGCCACGCGCATGCGTTTGGATCCTTCCAATCGGAACGGTTTTGTGACGACGCCGACAGTCAAAATGCCCATTTCTTTGGCGATTCTGGCAATAACCGGAGACGCGCCGGTACCTGTCCCGCCGCCCATGCCGGCCGCAATAAACAACATGTGCAAATCTTTTAAAGATTCTTTGATTTTATCGTGGCTTTCTTCGGCGGCCTGTTTGCCGATTTCCGGATTGGATCCGGCGCCTAATCCTTGGGTTAAAACGGACCCCAGTTGAATGCGTTCATGCGTTAAAGATTTGGACATCACCTGTGCATCCGTGTTGGCGACAATGAATGATGCGCCGACAAGATGCGATTCAATCATGTTGTTAACGGCATTCCCGCCGGCACCGCCGACGCCGATAACGCCGATGTTGGGTGTTAACAGAATTTCGGGCATTTGTTCCGGTAACCCGATGGAAAGATTTGTTTCGGTGTCTTTGTTTAGAAATTCTGCATCAGCCATCTTATCATCCTTCTTAAAAATCCGTTTGAAGTCGGTGTTGTTGTTTTTTCTTTATCATTTGTCTGTATACGCCGATTTATCGCATAACGCAAGAGTCCCGTGCAGGTGGCAAAGCTGGCTCCCGGCGGAGAATCCGGTAATCCGTTGATTGCAAACGGTTTGCCAAGTCGTACTTGTGCTTCCAGCAGGGCATTCGTTTTTTCGCGCAGCCCTTGCAATAAGCTGGCGCCGCCGGTTAAAACGACTCGACGTGTCGCAAAGTCACATCCTTCTTGCGCCGTCAGATACGAACCGGTCAGTTCCAACATTTCTTCGATTCGGGGAATCATGATAGAAATCAAATCGGCTCGCGAAATTTGCAACAAAGCACCATCTTCTTTTTCTCCGATAACCGGAATGTTGATGGTTTCTTTTTTGTCCTGCGGCGATAAAAAGGCACAGCCATACAATGTTTTAATCCGCTCGGCATCCTGTATTGGCGTTTTTAAAATTTGGGCAATGTCTTTGGTGATGAGATGAGCGCCCAGCGGCAACATTGCCGTGTAACGGATAAATCCTTCCGTAAAAATACCGATGGATGTTAATCCGCCGCCGATGTCAATAACGGTGCTGCCGACTTCTTTTTCCTCATCCGATAAAACGGAAAGGCCGGACGCGTACGGTGTTGCTACTTTGGCGGCAATCGATACATGGCAACGTTCCAAAGCCATCACTAAATTACGTAGCTGCGTCAACGGCACCGAAATCACATGCAAAACGACGCTTAAATGATGCCCGTATAAATTCGTCGGTTCCTGAATATCTTCTTCCCCGTCCAAAGTGTAAGAAATCGGCAATTGATGAATGACCTCATGGTCGGTCAGATCTATTTTGTGCAAGGCTTGGTCAATGAGTTTTTTTACATCGCCCGGAGAAACGGGACGGTTATCGGGCAATTCAATCGATGCTTCCACATAGCTGGATTTTAAAGCCGTCGATGAAATATTAACGACAACCGATTCAACCCGGCGTTCGGCTTTTTCTTCAGCCATCATGATGGCATCTTGGATGGAGGCGGCTGCTTCCGCCAAATGCGTAATCACGCCGTTTTTAATGCCTTTGGCTTGGGCATATCCATCGCCGACAATATGTAAAGATCCGTCCGATAAAACGCGGGCAATCAAACAGCAGATTTTAGTCGATCCGATGTCGAGCGCCGTTAAATAACCGTTTTTAATGATAGGATCAGACATCTTGTTCGGTCTCTTTTTGTAACAGGTTTTTGGGTTTAAACGATTCAATCGGTTTGTTGTCTATTGTTTGAACGATCAACCGATCCGGCAATCTTAAATCAATCAGAGACAATTGGCGATTGAGTAGATGATGTTTTTCATCCAATCTGTCCAATCGTTTGAGTGCTTCACCGATATTTTCTTCCGGCAGTTCGATCATTAAACCGTTTGTCACATGGTCTAAAATCAAATTCCACCGCCGGCCGCCGATCCGAACGGCTGACATTGTCCGTCGAGCCAATTCTTTGTATTTGGCAATTTCGTTCATTAGTTCGGGGGCATGTTCCGGGGCATCGTCTCCGACGGTAATAACCAAATATTCCAATCCGTCGGCAGATGTATCAATCACGCGGCCGTCTTCATCAATCGGATGATGTTTGCCGTCTTTTTGCCACAAAGCAATCGGATTTTTTTCTATTAAGCGGACATATAACAAGTTAGGTAATTGCCGATGAATTTGAACATGTTTAATCCACGGCAATTGCGTCAGATTATCGAAAATTTCCTGCATGTCGACTTGTGTCATCGGCATACCTTGTCGGACATGGAGCGCTTTTTTAATGTCGGACAAAGGGGTGCGAACGCGGCCGTCAATGAAGATGTCCGTTACGGCAAAACCGGCGTTTTGCATGGTTTCATGAAAGCCGTTTTCAACAGATTCTTTTTTCTGTTGAAAAAATCCCGAATGGAAACCGTAGATGACAAAAGCGGTCAAAATCAAAAAAACAAAAAGATAAACCAGCCGGATAATCCGGTGCAGTGTGTTGCGGACAGTCATCCCTGATTTCTTTTTTGTCTTTTTTATTCTTCGCATGCAGCATCCTCTACCAAATAAGATACGACATCTTCATAAGAAATACCAGCCTTTTTCGCAACTTCCGGCAATAAAGAAAGCGGAGTCATGCCGGGCTGTGTATTTATCTCTAAAAATGCGATTTTCGGGTGTTCCGGATCTGTATCGTCATATCTGAAATCAGATCGAGACGCGCCCCGGCATCCCAGAATTTGATGCGCTTTTAACGCATATGTTTTCAGCAACTGTGTCTGTTCGGCAGGCAACGGTGCCGGAATGATATGGTCTGTTTTCCCTTCCGTGTATTTGTTTTCGTACGTGTAAAAGCCTGTTTTCGGAGCAATTTCCACAATACCGATGGCTTGATCGCCCAATACGGGGACGCTCATTTCCCGCCCTTTGATATATTCTTCCATCAAAACTTTGGTTTCGCCGAACGGCCAGCTGTTGATTAAATAATCTTCGTCTGTTTTGTTTTCGATGATCGAAACGCCGACGGAAGACCCTTCGTTGTTGGGTTTAACGACATACGGGAAAGGCAACGTGTCCCCTTTGCGGATGTCTTCAAGCGTGACCATTTTATCGGCCGCCATCGGGATTCCGGCGTCTTTTAAAAGGCGCTTGGTCATTTTTTTATCCATTGCCAGCGCCGAAGCCAAACAGCCCGAATGCGTATACGGAATGTGCATCAGGTTAAAAACGCCCTGAATATTGCCGTCTTCTCCGTACCGTCCGTGCAAAGCGTTAAAAATAACATCCGGATTTAGGGACTTCAGCTCACGAATAAAAGCAACCAAATCTTCTTTTAAATCAATCAGAACGACAGGGTATCCTTTGGCCTTCAACGCATTGAAAGCGCCTTGCCCGGAAAGGAGGGAAATTTCCCTTTCCGACGACGTACCGCCTGCGACAACTGCGACTTTTTTCATTCGTCAATCTCCTCTTTGATGCCGAGCCGCTTGACTTCCCAATCTAACAACACGCCACATTTTTTCAAGACTTTTTGGCGCACTTCCTCACCCAAGTCTTCCAGTTCTTTAGCCGTTGCTTTACCGGTGTTAACCAAGAAGTTGCAATGTTTGTCCGACATTTGGGCATCGCCTTTTTTTAATCCGCGACACCCGGCTTTTTCAATTAATTTCCATGCTGTTAGTCCATCTGGGTTTTTGAATGTCGAGCCGCAGGTTTTAACACCGATCGGTTGGCTGGATTCACGTTTTTTCTTAAATTCTTGCATGGTTTGTAAAATTTCCTGCGGATCTTTTTTGATGCCGCGGAAGGAAGCTCCCGTGAAAATCCAATCTTCGGGCAGAGCGTTTTTTCTGTACTTAAAAAAATCC
>CALXTZ010000105.1 GCA_944391545.1 uncultured Alphaproteobacteria bacterium | reverse complement strand
CGGCCGTTAAAAATTGCGCTGGCCAACCTGATGCCGTCCAAAATTTCGACAGAGCTGCAATTTTTACGCCTGCTTTCCAACAGCCCGCTTCAAATTGAAATTACGTTGCTGCGCATGGATTCGCACACGTCCAAACATACCGACAACGATTATTTAAAACAATTTTACGTATCGCCGAAACAAATCGAACATCAACGTTTTGACGGGATGATTATCACCGGCGCTCCGGTTGAAACAATGGCTTTTGAACAAGTCGATTATTGGCCGGAAATTTGTGCGCTGATGGATTACACACGCGCACATGTGTTTTCGACGATGTACATTTGTTGGGGGGCGCAAGCCGGCCTTTACCACCATTACGGCATTCAAAAACATTTATTGCCCAAAAAATGTTTCGGTGTGTTTGCGCATACGCCGCATGAACCGCATCATCTTCTGTTGAAAGGCGCAGACAGCCAGGTTTTTGTTCCGCACTCCCGGCATTCGGGGTGGAAAATCAAAGACATTGAAAACCACCCGGATTTACACATTGCTTTGGATGCCAAAGAAGCCGGTGCATGCATTGTCATGGCTCATGAAGCCCGCCAAATTTTCATCTCGGGACACTTTGAATACGATGCGGACACATTGTCTAACGAATATTTTCGCGATTTGAAAAAAGGAATGGCCATTCAAATGCCCAAGCATTATTTCAAAGACAACGATCCGCAAAAAGGATCTTATTTTAATTGGCGCGCCCATGCGAACTTAATTTTTTCCAATTGGCTGAATTATATTGTTTACCAACGCACGCCGTTTGATTTGAATGATCTGACCCGGATATAAAAACACCCCCGTATTTTTAGGGGGAATGGTGCCGCTGGCGTGACTCGAACACGCGACTTACTGATTACGAATCAGTTACTCTACCAACTGAGTTACAGCGGCGTTGACATTCTTTTATCCGATTTTAAATAAAAAAGCAATAAAAATATGCATGTTTTTTTATTTTTTAATCGAACGGGTCAATGCATTCAAAACGCCGTGCAAGGTTCTGATTTCCTGTGCCGTTAAAGCATTCCTTGTAAAAATATTCGTTAAGTTACGGAGCATACGCGGTTTTTTATCGGCAATTTTGAAATAATCCCGCTCCTGCAACAGCGTTTCCAAATGCGTTAAAAACATGTCCATTTCGGATTTTGTCGCCGGCACATCCGTTTCATGCGCAACCGAAATCCGTTTCAAGAGCAATCCTTTGAAGCATTCATATCCGACCAACAACACGGCTTGAGACAAATTCAAAGACGTATGTTCCGGATTCAAAGGAATTTCAATAATGCCGTCCGTAAAAGCAACTTCATCGTTTTCCAAACCCGTTCGTTCCGGACCGAATAAAATACCGGGCCGGCCGCCTTTTTCCAACTGCTCCGCCAATCGCGGAACAGCTGACTCGGCCGTATAAACCGGTTTTACCATATCCCGAATCCGAGCCGTCGTCGCAAACAGACATGTTAAATCGGAACACGCCTCTTCCAAAGAATCAAAGCCCCGGGCATTCAATAAAATTTCATCCGCGCCCGAAGAAGCACGCAATGCTTTTTCACATTTCGGATTATCCCGAGGCGCCACAATCCGCATCTGATAAAGGCCGCAATTCATCATCGCCCGTGCAGCCATCCCCATATTTTCTGCCATTTGGGGCCGCACCAAAATAAAAACAGGGGCCGCAGCCCCTTTTAAATCCGGCATCAAATCCTTATTTTGAAACACTGATTTCATCCTCTTGCAAAATGACATCCGTTAAGTCATAATCCGTCCCCGGAATGCGCTTTTGAGCATCCTCTTCCTGCTGCTTGCGCCACAAATCCTGATATTCTTGAACATCCATCCCCATTTTATCCGTAAATTGTTTATTCATTCGATCCATTTGTCGACGTTGAACGGCAATTGTTTCTTCATTAATATCGGGCGTTTTAAATCCGGCCAGCATCCGTGCCACAACCGCCTGCGGATCTTCATTGATTTCTTGAGACAACAAATGGGTATCTTCTGCTTTAAATTCAAAACGAATCGGCGTTTGTTCATCCAACTTTTTTTGTTCCGCCTGACGTTTTTCCGGATCATCATCAAACGCTTTTAACGCGTTTTCATGCGCCTTTTGAATAGCATCGTCCAACCCGCGCATCGTCGAATACATGCGCTTTGCCAACAACGGATCTTTAAATGCCGGCCGTTTTTGAATATATTCCAAAACAATTTTTTCACGCTGTTGTTCCGGCGTTAAGGACTCTTCGGATTCAGCTTCGGTCGGTTGTGCTTCAACGGAAGCATGAACCGTCTGCGGTTGACCGGCTCCCGCCATTTTCAAGCGAGCGGAATCCAGCTCCTGCGCCATCGCACTGCTTGCTATTCCACAAAACAAAAGCCCCCACAACGCTGTTTTCATCTTCAGCTCCTATTGCCCGTTGATGACCTTGAAAGAAGTGTCAACAAAGTTTTCCAAAGACAACCCGGTTTTTCTTTCAATAAATTCTTTGAAGTCATGCGGCATTTTTAAAATCGGGCTTTTGGAACCGCCGCCAGCTTCCAATTCTTGCAAAGCCTGCATATACTGGCGTTGATACCATGCCGGTGCATTCGTAATATACGAATCGTATTCTTTCGGAATACCGTATCCGACTTTTCGCAGATGCTCCGTCATCAGCAAAATATTGGCTTTGTTGACTTCCGGCGCAATCATTTCCTGACCGTAAGCCTTTCCGAAAGTCGTTGCCTCACCGGTATATTGCGTTCTGTCGATTTTATAGGAATCCAATTCACCCGCGCTGTCGCCGATCCCCTGCCGAACACGAACAGCCGTTCCCTCACGGACATTCAGAATTTCGGAGGTATTGTACATCCGGTCTTCCACCGGAGAACGCGTTGCCCACGGATCTGCCGGCAAATCAGACGCCGTTGCAGCCAGGCTGACCGCGCAAAACAATAAAGATAACGGTATTAAACGCATGGTTATTCCCTCCATTTTCATGACCTTTTGTTTCAGTATAACAATTTTTTTCAATAAAAAAAACCCTTTTTTAACGATAGAAGCGCTTTTGTTGAAAGAAGAAAACAATCCCCGCCGGCAGCATCAATACGTAAATCAACCCGACAATGCTGGCAAAAGCCCAAAAGTTTTTAAACATAAATGTCACGAAACACGCCAACAAAGCCAACATCGCAACCGTCGTTATCTGCCGATAAGCAGGTTTTAACTTGGGCAAATGTACTTTTTTAAAGCAAGGCGTCGGAATACGGCTGGCCATTAAAACAGCACTCACAACCATGAATCCGCTGACCAAATATTCGTTTTTAAAGAAATCGTTTTTCGTCCACAGATAAAAAACCAGCGGCAACAAACCGAGATAAGCACCGCCCGGCGCCGGCAGTCCCATAAAAAAGTGCTTCCAATACGGCGGTTTCGGCTCGTCATCCAACATCGTATTAAACCGCGCTAACCGTAATGCGCAACACATAGCGAAAAACAAAACAATCATCCAGGGAACGCCGACCGCCAAAGGATCTTTGACACCCTCGGCAACGGCCGTCGCCCGAATAGCCGGATCCATTGTCCATTGATACAATAAAAATCCGGGGGCAACACCAAAGCTGACCAAATCCGACAAAGAATCCAGCTCGGCGCCAAATCGAGACGATGTATTCAAATACCTGGCCACACGTCCGTCCAAGGCATCAAAAACAGCTGCCAAAGCAATGCTTAACACCGCGGCGCCCCAATTGCTCCAAAAAGCAAACTGCATGGAGGATACACCGCAGGCCAATGCCATCATTGTCACCATATTCGGAAACATCGGCCGAATAGGTAATTCTTTTGTTTCTTCCGTTTTCTTAATCTGTTTTTTCATGATTATCTTGTTTCCCCTTCCGTTGGAATTTGTGCCCCCGATAAATCAGCCAAAATCGTTTCTCCGGCAACGGCAATCTGCCCCAAAGCCACTTTCGGCGCAACGCCTTTGGGCAAAAAGACATCCAACCGACTGCCGAAACGAATCAACCCGAACCGTTGCCCGGCGGCCAACGCATCGCCTTCTTTAACAAAAGAGACAATTCGACGCGCCACCAAGCCTGCAATCTGGACAAAACCGACTTTGGTTCCGTTTGCCATCACAACACTGTATTCTTCGCGTTCGTTATCCTCGCTGTCTTTATCTTGAACACTGACAAACTTACCCGGACGATAATTGATTTTGTGAATCGTTCCCGTCACCGGACACCGATTAACATGAACATTAAACACGCTCATAAAAATGCTGATACGCGTTAACGGTTCATTGCCCATATCGATTTCGGCCGGCGGCACGATTTCGACGA
>CALXTZ010000104.1 GCA_944391545.1 uncultured Alphaproteobacteria bacterium | reverse complement strand
CTTTTCAAAGAGCCGACATAATGGCCTAAATGAAGTTTTCCCGTCGGGCGATCACCCGTTAAAATAATATCTTTCATGTTTAAAAATCCTTTTCATAAATGTGTTTCAGAAGATGTACGGTCGGACATATCCGTCACCATCGACAGGTTTTATGAAAAGCAAAAAAGCGGGTTTTAAAAACAAACATTCGAAAACTCCTGTTGGTATAAGAATAATCAATCAGACCGTGTTGTCAAGGAAAAGGTGGATTGCAAAATGCAAAAAAGAGATTTAAATTAAAAGAAAGGAAAAATGATGTCACAGTTGGGAATTGCTTTCGGATTAACGGTTTTAGCGGGATTGTCGACGGGAATCGGGTCGGCGATTGCTTTTTTCGCACATAAAACCAACACCAAGTTTTTGTCGGTTGCGTTAGGTTTTTCGGCCGGTGTTATGATTTATGTTTCTTTGACGGAAATGTTGCCGCTTGCCGGTCGTCAGTTGTCCGTGCAAGGATCGGGTTTGTCTTCTTTGATTGCTATGGCGGCTTTTTTCGGCGGAATTGTGTTGACCGGCGTGATTGATATGTTGGTTCCGAATATGGAAAATCCGCACGAGTTTCATAAAAATCAAGGCGCTTTAAATAAAATGAAGCAAGCGCGCCGACATCCGGCTTCATTGATGCGCATCGGTGTGTTAACGGCTTTTGCGTTGGCTTTGCATAACTTTCCGGAAGGCTTGGCAACTTTTATTTCCGCATTAACACAGCCGGCGATTGCTTTTTCGATTGCCTTTGCGGTTGCCATTCATAATATTCCGGAAGGCATTGCCGTATCGGTGCCGATTTATTATGCGACCGGCAGCCGGAAAAAAGCTTTTATTTATTCGTTTGCTTCCGGCTTGGCCGAACCGTTGGGGGCTGTTATCGGATATGTTGTGTTGCGGCCGTTTTTAAACGATACGCTGTTCGGCATTGTGTTTGCGGGTGTCAGCGGCATCATGGTTTATATTTCTTTTGACGAATTATTACCCGCCGCCCAAGAATACGGAGAACATCATTTGGCTATTTTAGGCCTTTTCACCGGCATGTTCATCATGGCCATGAGTCTGGCTTTGTTTTAATAGACTGTTATTGATTTTTCATGGCTTCAGCCTGACGAATGTATTTTTTTAGGGCGCTATCCGGAAAAGCGCCGCTTATTTGTTCGCCGTTAATGATGAAAACAGGAACACCGCTGCCTATGTTTAATTTTTGAGCAATTTTCCGGTTGTCCATCAATTTATCTTGAATGCTTTGAGAATGAGCGTCTTTTATTAATTGTTCCACATCCAATCCTAAATCTCGTCCGATAGTTTGAAGCCCTTTTTCGCTTTTGTCGGACGCATTTTCCAATGCCTGATGAAATGTTTCAAATTGGCCTTGTTTCCCTGCAGCCAAAGCATATTTGGCAATCATTTCGGAGCGTTCCCCGAAAATAGGCAAATCCATCAAGACCCATCGAATGTTATCGGATTGTTGAATGGCTTTTGCTAAGTTTTTATTCATCACATTGCAATATCCGCAATTGTAATCAAAAAATTCAACAATAATAAAAGAACCGTTCGGATTGCCTAAAACAGAATTCGTTTTATCTTGAATGATTTCATTAACAATCGGGTGGTCAACTTGAGCAACATGAATCGGTTCTTCTTTTGAAGGTGCTTGTTTGCGCGTCGACGTGACATTTGGAGATGAGTGCTTTTTTAAATAATCGGCAATGACTTCCGGATGTGCTTGCAAGTATTTTTTGATTTCTTCATCCGTGAAGGTGTTTGGGGCGGTTGGCGGCGTGTCGGGTACAGGCGTTTGTTTCCCAAACTTTTGTAACAGAGAGTCATCAATTTGATCTTTGAAAATAAATTGAACTTTGTCCTGTTCCTTTGACGTAACTTGTATCATTTCTGTAGACCGAGTAACCAGCGCTTTGACGATGTCTACGGACGGAATAGTCGCTTCAACAATAAAGTCATAATTGTGAACATAGAACGTTGCATCGCCAGCGATGTTGTCATTTTCTTCTCCCTCCAAAACGGTGCGGCAAGAACCTGATTCAATTTCTGTCGTTAATGCAACGACGGCACATCGGCTGACGTAATCCAAAACAGGGTTGCTGGCGTGTCGTGCCATGGCATCGGTATATCCGTGAACCATGCCTTTGTAGAAAGCAGCTGCTAATGTATAAGGTGGCAACGTTTCGCTTTCGTGTAATAACGTTTGGATCGCCGCCAGTTGTTTGTCACTTTGTCCCCGGATGATAACCCGTGCCTCTTCCAAGGAGACATTCTTTTGCGCAGCTTGAACTTGAATATCGTTTAATCCGTTGAATTTAAAAGTAAGAGGATCCGATCCGTAATATACCAAATTTCCTTTGAGCGAAAGGGCAGCCGATAACGGAGAGACGGATAATTCATTGATTTTTAATAAAGGAATTCCGTTTGGGTCAACCCATTCTAAATTCTGAACTTTCCATCGGCTGAGCAATAACAGCATAGAAGCTTGTCTTAACTTTTCTTCATATTCTTTTTCTGTTTGTAAAGTATCTAGGCTTTTAGCCAGATCGGAGAAAAAAGACGTGCTAGTGTCAATCGTAAAAGAAAGCATTTTTTTACCGGACATCGGGTAACGCAGATCAACAGATGTTTTGGCGTTATGTTGCAAAACAGAGATGACGGTTTTCTCATCTTGATTGTAAAACTTTAAAGAAGAACCGTCTGTTGCATAAAATGCCAACGGTTGGAACGTTCCTTCAAACGAAACATTCGGTTTATCTCCGACCGTTAAATAGTTTGCTTGGATGATTTTGGCATTTTTGACAGCCTTGAAAAAGAGCTTATTAAAATCGGATTCATTGCCGATAACGGCAGCCAGAGCGGCTTGGATAATAGTTTCGACGTCAATATCTTTTGTTTTAATGAAACCGATTGTCTTGTTTTGCTCGTTGACAAAAGAAAGGGTGTTTTCCCAGTTTAAATCAATGTCCAAAATGACTTCTCGAAGGAGCAAATATTGCCGCAATTCTTCCGTCATTTCCGCCGGCAGATTTTCCGTTAGCCCTGTTGGCAAACCGAACAGCGGTTCTTGTGTGTTCACCTGTTGCTCGATATTCATTTTAATGCGTATTTGTGATTTTTTTGTAATATGGGGATAGTGAAACCCGCCAGTAAAAGAAAAATCTTCATTCGTTATTTCTTGTACTTCAGCACATTTTAAAAATGCGATGATTCGTTGATCGTGGTCAGATATGCCGTAAACGGCATCCATTTCTTTGGCCGAACACATGATACGACCTTGCATATTCGGATGAGAAAATGTATTGTCTTTTCGGACGGTTATATAAGCTGAACCGATTTTAACCGGTTGAGGTGTTTTATCGGCTCGACATTCGTTGGATACACCCCCCAAAAAAATAAGTAAAAGCAATAAAATTGTTTTTTTTAACATTATTTTCTCCCGAATGTATCAGACTTAATTGAATAGAACATCAGCCGATATTTTTTAACCCGTTCATTTCTTTTTATACTTTAGAGCATATCAATATTGTCTATTATAGTCAACATAAAATGTTATTGATAATCTGCACTTTTCCATGCACAAACGGGAGATAATCGGTTTTAATATCAGGAATTATCGCCGATAAGCAGGACGGGAGCTGTGAAGCGAAGTGTTATGCCCAAGTAAGATCTGAACAGCCGGCCGGCAGAAGATCCTCTTCTGAAATTGCGCCAAATAGGGACAAAGCCGACCCATCCCATGAATAAACAACAAACAATCATGGTTAGACACAAAGAAACAGATCCGGTTATCCAGTCGAATGCTTCGAACAGATTGTGTCCGAGTAAATGCCATGAAATTTTTCCACTCAACGAGGCGAGGGCAATTGTGAAAAGGCAGATGTTCAGGCCGGCAGTCATAAGCGTTGCTTTGGTTCGCGTCAGGTTAAATTTATCCATAAAGAGCGCTGTTAACGGTTCATAAATTGAAATAAGGGACGTTAAAGCGGCAATGAACAAAAGTAAATAAAATAAAAAAGCCCAAAAAGCGCCGCCCCACATGTTTTCAAAAACATAAGGCAGCGTGATAAACGTTAACCCGGCGCCGGTTGACGGTTCTAAACCGAAAGCGAAGACGGCCGGTAAAACAATCAATCCCGCCAGCATGGAAACAAAAAGATCCAACCCGACAATCCATCCGGCGTCTTTTTTCAAATCGTTTGTGTTTGCCAGATAAGAACCGTATGTAAACATAACGCCCATGCCCAGAGACAGCGAATAAAAAGACTGCCCGACGGCGGCTAAAAAAAAAAAAAAAAAAAGTTTTAAATCAATCCCGTCGGGTGTAAAACCGAT
>CALXTZ010000103.1 GCA_944391545.1 uncultured Alphaproteobacteria bacterium | reverse complement strand
CTCGACCGTTAAAGTCGGTGATTTATTGAAAGGCGTTATCATTCAATCCGGTAATGACGCTTGTATTACGTTGGCTGAAAATCTGGCCGGCTCCGAAGATAATTTCGCGGCAGAAATGACCATTAAAGCGCGGGAAATCGGTCTGGAAAAAAGTACTTTTAAAAATGCAACCGGCTGGCCGAATAAAGAACACCTGATGACGTCGAAAGAATTGGCCGAATTGGCACGTAAAATCATTCGGGAATTCCCGGAATATTATCCGCTTTATTCCGAGAAAAGCTTTAAATATAACGGGATTAATCAGGAAAATCGCAACCCGTTGTTGTACAGCATGCCTGATCAGGCGGACGGCATGAAAACCGGGCATACGGAAAAATCCGGCTACGGTTTGGTGGGATCGGCCAAAAGCACGGACGGCAGTCGTCGGTTGATTTTAGTCGTCAACGGCTTAAAAACGATGAAAGAACGCGGACAGGAAGCTAAAAAAATCCTGGACTGGGGGTTCAGAGAATTTGACAACTATACTTTCTACACAAAAGGCAGCGTCGTTGAACAAATTCCCGTTTGGATGGGTGCGGTTGAAACCGTTCCCGGCGTTGTTGATGAAAATGTCGTTGTTACCATGAAGCGATTGGATTATTTGAAAAAGAAAGTGACTTTGATTTATGAGGCACCTGTCAAGGCTCCGATAGATAAAGGCCAACGATTGGGGACACTGCGCATCTCGCTTCCGGACGGTGAAAATTACGATTTCCCCGTTGTGGCAGGCGAATCCGTCGGAAAAGTCGGTTATTTCGGCAAATTAAAGGCTGTATTTATATATATGCTTTCCGGAAAAGGGGAATAACATGCAAGAGCTTCCCAAATTTATCACGCTGGAAGGCGGCGACGGCGCAGGGAAAAGCACGCAGATTCAAATGCTGAAAAGCTATTTTGAAAAGCAAAAAATACCCTGTCTGTTTACCAAAGAGCCCGGCGGATCCGTCGGCGCCGATGAAATTCGCCAGATTTTAATCAACGGTCAATTAAATAAATGGGATGCCGTTTCCGAAACGCTTCTGTTTTACGCAAGCCGTCGAGCGCATCTGGTTGATACGATTTGGCCGGCGTTGAAAGCAGGAAAGTGGGTTGTTTCCGACCGATTTGCCGATTCGACTTTGGCTTATCAGGTTTACGGCCGTCAAAGCAAGCTGATAACAAAAGAGCAGGTTGCCGATTTATATCATTTGGTGGCCGGCGATTTTAAACCGGATTTAACCATCATTTTAGATATTGACCCGCAAGTCGGGCTAAATCGAGTTTCTCGGCGCGGGCAGGCGGATCGTTTCGAAGCCAGTGCGTTGGCTTTTCATGAACGCCTTCGGGAAGGCTTTAAAGAAATTGCGGCAGCCGAACCGGAACGCTGTGTTGTGATAAATGCCGACAATCCTCCCGAAATGCTTCACCGGGAAATTGTCCGCTTGATTGAGGATCGCTTTTCATGAATACGGAACAGGCCTTTGCCCGACTAAAGGATGTCTTTAATCAAGGAAAACTGGCCGGCTCATGGCTTGTGCAGGGGCCTTACGGCGTTGGAAAGTCGGCGCTTATTCGCCGATTTGCCAATTTTTTGCTGACCGGAAACGAAAATTCGGAGCTTACATTGCATCCGGACTTAAAATGGATTGAAAAAGATTACACGGAAGAAGAAAAAAAGGACATTATTAAAACCATTCAAGCCGGAAAAGAACTGGATGAAGACATCAAACGCGACAGAAAAAGCGAAATCACCATTGATGATATACGAAAAGGCATTCAATTTTTATCTTTAACCGCCTCAGGCAATAAATGGCGCGTTTTAGTCATTGATACGGCGGATGACATGAATGAAAACGCTGCCAATGCATTGCTGAAATTATTGGAAGAACCACCGGTTCAGGCTGTTATTTTTCTGTTAAGCCACAATCCCGGAAAGCTGTTGCCGACGATTCGGTCGCGGTGTCGCTCGATTCATCTGACGCCGCTGTCCAAAGAAGAAATGAAATCGTTCATCATCGGGTCTTATCCGGAAACGGAAAATATTGATGCTTTAGTTGAATTAAGCGACGGAAGTATCGGAAAATATTACAAATTAAAAGAAATGAACGGTCTTGATTATTATCAGGAAATAGAACGTTTGCTTGACCCAGACCCAGTGGATGTAACGGCTCTGTTTACCTTTGCCGAAAAGGTCTCCAAAGAGGAGGCGATTTACGACATGGTCAAAGATTTATTATTGTCTTTTGTCTTGATTCGGATTAAAAAAGCCAAAATGCCGAAAGAAACACTTGACCTTTACCTTGAAATATGGGATGACATGGTGCAACAGTTTAAAGATGTTAAAAGTTTGTACTTGGATAAAAAAAGCACACTTGTTTCATTGATGTTAAAAATAGGGCGGCTTGAATGATTATTGACAGTCACTGTCATTTGGATTTTGACAGTTTTGAAGAAGATTTGGATGACGTTATCTCGCGCGCGACACAAGCAGGCGTCGGCGTTATTTTGGACGTAGCGACGGATTTGCGCAGTTATCCGGAATTGATTGCGTTAATTGAAAAATATCCGTTTATTTACGGTGCCTTCGGCATTCATCCGGATTCGATCGATCCCGAAAACATGATCAGCGTACAAGAACTGTTGCAAATGGTGCATCATTTAAAAATCATCGGTGTCGGAGAAACGGGACTGGACTATCATTATGAAAACATTGACCGCAAATACCAACAAGAGTCCTTAAGAACACACATCGAAGCGGCGCGTCAGGCCGGGCTGCCTTTAATTATTCATACACGGGATGCCGACAAAGATATGATCGGCATTTTAAAAGAAGAAATGTTATACAAGCCTTTTACGGGGATGATTCATTGTTTTTCGTCATCGGAACAGCTGGCTAAAACGGCAATTGATTTAGGCATGTATATTTCATTATCGGGCATTATTACATTTAAAAAATCACAAGATTTGCGTGATATCGTTCGAAAACTGCCGTTGTCACAGTTGCTTGTTGAAACGGACGCTCCGTATTTAGCGCCTATGCCGCATCGCGGAAAACGCAATGAACCGGCAATGGTGGTCGAAACATTTAAGCAATTGGCTCAAATTAAAAACATACCGGAACCTGAACTGGCAGCGACCTTGCAGAAAAACTTTCTGACACTGTTTAAAAGCCGCCTTAAAAAGGAACTGTTTCAATGAAAGGCATCATTTTAGGATGCGGTTCTTCCGCCGGCGTTCCCAACCTTTATAAGCAATATGGCAATTGCGATCCGAAAAATCCTAAAAATAACCGCTGTCGAACGGCTCTTTTGTTGGAAAAAGAGGGGTTTCACCTTTTATTTGATACACCGCCCGAAATCCGACTGGAATTGAAAAATGCCGGTTTTCCGCCGATACACAGCCTTGTTTTTACGCATCTGCACGCCGATCATACGGCCGGAATTAATGATTTAAAGGCTTTTGCCGATGAAAAACCGTTGCCGGTGTACTTGAATGCAGCGGATGAGGACAATTTTCACCGGCGTTTTTACTATTTAATTTCCGATGATAAAGAAATGGATAAATATTCTCATGGATTTAACCTTAATCCGGTATATCCGATGCAGGAAATAAAAATCGGGCCGTTTACGCTGTTGCCGTTGTTGCAAAAGCACGGAGAAGGGCAAAGTTTAGGCTTTCGCATTGATAATTTTGCCTATTCGACAGACTTAAACGCGATGCAGGACGACACCTTTGAAGCGTTAAAAGGCATCGACACGTGGGTTTTAGGGTGCGTTTCCGTCAAAGAAAACAACAAACACTTATATTTGGCAAAAGCATTGCAATGGATTGATATCATTCGACCGCGCCGCGTTTATTTAACGCATATGGGCACGACAATGGATTATGCGACATTATGTAAAGAATTACCGCCGCATGTGCGGCCGGGATATGACGGCATGACGTTTGATGTATAATACAAAATTTTTCAGAGCGCGCCTCAACGACGCGCTTTCAAAATATAATAAAGCAAAAATAAAATGAACATCGTAACATCTCCTAACTTCAAAAAAATCGAAAACAACTGAATTAACCTGACGAAACCATAAAAATTTGAAATAACTTATTGAAATGAAACGCCTTTCTTTAAATTTACTCTTAACTATACATAATATAAACAGTATGACACATGTCAGTTAATACTTAACGCTCGTTAACTTATTGAATAATAAGTTGTTTTATTTTGTTTCTGTTAGATTTTTGATTTCTTCCCAGATGTTTTTTAACTCCGGGTTGTTTTCGAAGCGATAAATGTTTAAATCGATGAGGGCGATTTTTTTATCTACTCCGGCCAGGTCGGCCAGCTTAATCATAGTGTCTTCAGTCGGCTTTGCTTTTTTTGTGTAAATCCAAGAAATAGCAGTCCCACTCATTCCCATAACTCTTGCCAGCTCATTGTTTGATTTTGTATTTTTTTTTGC
>CALXTZ010000102.1 GCA_944391545.1 uncultured Alphaproteobacteria bacterium | reverse complement strand
GTTTATCAAACCGTTGTTGCATTTGTTTGCTTTGTGTTTGGGGCAAACGCAAGAGGATGCCAGACGGTTGGGCGTTTTGGGCGCACCGAATACGGGGTGTGTGGGGAACTTAAAATTTTCCGCAACGCCGATGCCGATTGATGAAGATGAATTGGTGGCGATGCGCAACGCGATCGGGCAGCGGCCTGTATGGGTGGCGGGCAGTACGCATGATAATGAAGAAGAACAAGCGGGAACCGTGCATCGTTTGCTTCAAACGGTATATCCGGATTTATTGACGGTGATTGTACCGCGCCATCCGAACCGTTCGGATGATATTGAAAAGAACCTGTTGCAAAAAGGATTGACCGTGCATCGTCGGTCTCGGGGCGAAGACGTCAATGCCGATATTTATTTAGGCGATACCATCGGTGAAATGGGGTTGTTTTACCGGTTGGCGCCGATTGTGTTTGTCGGCGGGTCTTTGATTCCGTTCGGAGGGCAAAACATGCTGGAACCGATGCGTGCGGGGGCTTGCACGATTGTGGGGCCGTATGCGTTTAATTTTCGGGAAATTGTCGCCAAAGCCAAAGCGCAAAAGGCGTTAATCGAAGTCAAAGATGCGGTTGAGTTGGAACAAACGATCAAAGAATTAATGCAGCATTATACGAAACGTCAGGAAATCACGGTGATGGGGCAATGTTTGGCGAACAGTGAAACAGCGGTGCTGGATCGCGTATATAATCAATTACGGCCTTGGATATAACATGAAGAAACCGGCATTTTGGGATAAAAAAGGAACAGTTTGGGAGCGGCTATTAAACCCGTTGGGAAAGCTTTATGCCTATTCGGTGCGGCGCCGGTTTGAACGCAGTCTTCCCTATCAACCGGTTGTGCCCGTTATTTGTGTCGGTAACATTGCGGTCGGCGGTACCGGTAAAACACCGGTTTGTCTGGCTTTGGGAGAATGGTTTCAACGGCATGGTTATCGGGTCGTCTTTTTAAATCACGGATATAAAAGCCGGTTGCAAAATATTGTTGTGGACAGAGCGCGTCACACGGCGCGGGATGTCAGTGACGAAGCGTTGCTGTTGGCCGGTCAGGCTCCGACGGTAGTTGACCGCAATCGGGGACGCGGTGTGGCAACGGCTGAAAAAATGGGTGCTGACGTGATTATCATGGATGACGGCTTTCAAAATCCGAGCGTGATTAAAACACTGTCTTTGTTGGTTTTTGACGGCGCGAAAGGAATCGGCAACGGAGCGTGTCTGCCGGCGGGGCCTTTGCGGGAACCTTTGGCACAGGGGTTGAAACGAGCGGATGGTGTTGTGATGGTCGGAGCGGATCAAACCAAACTGACGGAACAAATTCAAAAGATAGCGCCGCAAATGCCCGTTTTGTCCGGTGTTTTAAAGCCGGTTCAGCTGATGCAAAACCCTGTTTCGCGCGCGATTGCTTTTGCCGGCATCGGCCGCCCCGAAAAGTTTTTTAACATGTTGCGGTCGTACGGCGTTTCATTGGATGCAACGTATGTGTTCGATGATCATCACGCGTATCAGGCGTCGGATTTAACGCCGATTTTGGCATATGACGGACCGATTTTGACAACGACCAAGGATGCGGTTAAGCTTTGGCCGGCGGCTTTGGAAAAAATAACGGTGGTGACGGCACCGTTTGTTTTTGAAAATGAACCGGCGTGGGATGCTTTTTTAAAGAAAGGAATACAATGAGTAAGCGCATCAAAGCAGGGCATCGTCGAACCTTCTTGCAACGGTTTGTCACAGACCCGTTAACGGCTTTTGTTGTTCTTTTGCTTTGGGGGGTGTTTAAGCTGATGCCGGTCGATGCCGCTTCGGCAACGGGAGCCGGTTTGGGGAGTGTTTTATCTTGTTTAATGCCCGAAAAAAATAAAACGGCGATGCATAACTTGCGCAAATGTTTTCCAACAAAAACAGACAAAGAGCGGCGCCAAATTATTAAAGGCATGTGGCATCATTTCGGTCGAATGATGGGTGAATTGCCGCATATGGAAAAAATGTATGAACGGACTCAAATTGTCGGGATGGAAAACATCCGTGCGGCCAGAGACGACGGTAAAGGCGGCTTTTTTTGTTCGGCGCATTTAGGCAATTGGGAATTGTGCGGGCTGATTACGCATAAAGAAGGCATGCCGTTGCATTTGGTTTATCGGGCTGCGAATAATCCGTGGACGGAAAAGGTCTTGTATCAAAAGCGGCGATTGCCGGGTGTTCAGTTGATACCGAAAGGAACCGAAGGCGCGAAAATGATGGTTCAGTTGATTCGCAAAGGAGAACATGTCGGCATGTTGTGCGATCAAAAATTAAAAGAAGGCATTGATGTGCCGTTTTTCGGGATACCGGCTAAAACGGCGCCGGCGATTGCTTCGATGGCTTTGAAAATGAACGTGCCGATTTATCCCGCGCGGGTTATTCGGTTAAACGGCGCGCATTATCGGGTAGAGGTTTTGCCGGCTTTGGATCTTCCCGATACAGGCAATCGAAATGATGATGTTTATGCCGTCATGGCGTACATTAACCGGTTGTTGGAGACATGGATTACGGAACATCCGGAACAATGGTTATGGATACACCATCGTTGGCCGAAAGCCGAATACAAAGATTAAGAATAATTTTGCAAAGTTAGTTGTGGTTGTTGCGCGATTTGGGCAAAAACGTCTTGAACCGAATGAAACGAACAGATTTTTGTCGGTGTTTGCGGGCGCACTGCCGGATTTTCCAAAACATAATACGGCTCGCCTTTAGGATGTCTTTCTTTCATGTCAAAAGAGACGACCGGCCCTTTTTTATGCGTTAAAAACAATTCCAATTCTTTGCGCGCTTTGGCAGCCAGCCGGTCGGCTTCATGGTTTCCTTTGGCAATGAACGGAACGGTGCACCGATAATGCCCGCAGGTTTGATAAAATGAAATACGACCGATGTGATTATCTGCCCCTCTGTGAAAGAGATACGTTTCGATATGCTGAAGCGCTTCCAAACTTAAATCATCCGCCGGGTTGCTGTTTTGCAACGATTTCAAAGCCGTTTTCGAATCAACGAAGAAATGTACATCTTGTTTGGATTTAAAAAAGCCAGCTTCCGATAACAGCTGGCAACAATACGCAATCGCCCATAATTCGGCGGAATTATTGTTAGCGCACATCAACGCTTGCGACCCGGAATAGATCCGTTTGCAGGCGTCATTTTTAACGACAAAACCAACGCCGCTGGTTCCGTCTGTCTGATTGGTTGAAGCATCCGTAAAAATATACATGATGGTTTTCTTTTTAACGCCCGAATTCTGTTTTTTTATAACACGGAGACATCCGTTCTGTAAAGATTTTTTTGCGCCGAGTCGCTCTTAATCGGATAACTTATTCAAAGATATAAAAAAAAGAGGCTGAACAGCCTCTTTTTCATGAAACCGATTATGGATTACGATCCTTTCGGAAAAATTTGTTTCAACGTCGGTTTGACTAAATTTTTCATAGTCACTTTTGTACCGTACCGCCGGTATTCGCATGTTTTAGCCTCTTTCCCCGTCGGCAGACATAATTGTGTGACGACGTAATAAGAACCCGGGGCTAACCCGTCAAAAGTAAAGCTGCCGTCTTGAGCCGTTTTAACGGATTTGTTAAACGGAATGACGCGTTTGTCGGCGACTTCCAGATATTCTGTTCCGACCCAGCCGCGTTCATACCATTCGTTGGAATAATCCGTTACGGGGTTGATGTAAATTTCCAATCCGGCTAAACATTTTTCAGTGCCGTCTTTTAACGTAAAACAAGCTTTTCCTTGAATTTTAGCCTTTCCGCCCGCCGCATAAGGCGCATATTGTGCTTCGACATATTTAGCTTTGCGTGCGACCGGTTCCGGGCATTTAACAGCCGGTTTCGGCGGCGCTTTCTTTACGGCCGCTTTTCCCGGTGCCGGCATCGGTTTAACGCCTTGATGATGTTTGGGCGGGACCGGTCTGGCTTGCCCGTGTTTCGGCGGGACCGGCCGTTGCGCCTGTGTTCGGGCGTCGGGTCGTTTCATTCGTTTCATGTGATGTTGTTTTTGAGCCCGAAGACGATCCGCTTTTCTGTCCCCGCGATAAGTCGGATGCTTTTTCTGGTAAGCCGGTAAGTTTTGCCGTTGGATGGTGTATCCGTAATGAGACCGTTTCGGTTCAACAGACACATTGTATTTCCATTGAATAAACAGTAAAGCAAAGAATTCCAAATACAAAAAGATGATCAAAAAGATGCAAAGCCCTTTGTATGTTTTAACGGGTTTTGCGGTTTGGGCAGGTTGAACCGGCGCGGAAGCTTTTACAGCCTCGTCACGCGCAGGCGCCGTCTTTTGAATCGTTTTTTTGACAGGTTTCTTTTTGGATGTTGTTTTTTGAGTTGTCATTTTCTCTCTCCTTTTTCTTAAACTTTTGTCAGTTTAGGCAATTTTATTGAATGAGTCAAGCCCGAGCATGAACAGATAAATTTTTCTTGACTCTGGGGGGGGGGGGGTATGGGAAGATGTTTCCGAATGGGTTTGCACAGGGGGGAAGGATGTCGGTATTTGGAAGTATTTTCGGGAAAAAAGGATTCGAGAAAGGGTCGCCTCGGCCCCCCGTATCTCGCAGG
>CALXTZ010000101.1 GCA_944391545.1 uncultured Alphaproteobacteria bacterium | reverse complement strand
TATCGAAGGATATAGCGAATCCAATTTACCGAAAGCTTTGGGACAGCAGGAAGGTGAAAAAAACAACCAAACGGCTCAAGAAGACAAAAAACAGGCTGATTCGGATTCACCCTCGGAAACTAATGAGGAAAAAGCCGATTATCAATTAGACCGCGCCATGGATATTTTAACGTCCATTGCCATTTATCGTCAGCAGGCGCAAAAGGAATAGCCATGAAAAAAGGGGAAGTGATCGGTTTTCTCCTCATCCTTTTCCTAACCGTCTGGGGATGTTGGGCTTTGATGCAAACATGGAAAAAAGAGTCCGTCTGGACACCGCGGATTTCTTTTTACGTGCCGGGATTTATGTTCAAGGCCAATCCGCAAACAGGAGCACCCGATCCTCTTTCAACGACTGCTTTACCGGTTCCGGAACCGGCGGCTCAACCTGTTGATTTATCCGCAACCTATGTTTTTTCAAACACGCCTTTGCCGATCATAGAAGCAGATCAATCGTTGGGAAAAGAAACAAATGCGGCTTTAAAATATAAAAAACCGTATACACGTCAGCCTCATAAAAAACAGATTGCTCTTCTTTTATCTCCGGTCGGATTAAACGATCAAACAACCGCTGCTGTTTTATCCGCGTTGCCGGAGCAAGTAACTTTGGCATTTTCGGCCGACGCGCCGCATTTAAAAACGCAAATTGAATCGGCGCGCCGACACGGGTTTGAAACAATGCTTTTTATTCCGATGGAAACAACGCATTTTCCGGCCTACGATTCCGGCGAAACGGCTGTTTATTCTTTTCAAGACGATGCAACCAATCAATCTGTTCTTCAGGCTTTCTTATCCGGTCCCCTGCCCGTCAGCGGCGTTGTCACGCAAGACACGGCCGTCATGGAAAAGATGCCGGATTTCGACGATTTAATGAAACGGGCTGTTTCCGATAAAGGCCTCCTCTATATTTCAACAGAACCGGTGTCCGTTCCTTTCAATAAAGCAGCTGACTTTGATTTCAAAGAAAATTTTTATCCGCAAGCCTTGGACGCCTATCGCCGCCAAATTGAACAAACGGCTCAAAATCAAGGCTATGCGATTGCTGTTTTCCCGCCGATTCCGGTTGTTTTGCAGACGCTGGCGCAATGGATTTTGGAAAATTCAAAACCGGATATTGAATTCGTTCCGGTTTCTGCTTTATTTACGGAGAATGACAAATGACGCTGCCTTATCGCCCCAACGTCGGCATTATGTTAATCAATCCAACCGGTCAGATTTTTGCCGGTTCTCGAACGGGAAGCACAGATCCTCATCGCTGGCAAATGCCTCAAGGCGGAATTGACGAAAACGAAGATCCGTTAACGGCCGCCCGACGTGAATTGTTTGAAGAAACAGGCATTCAAGCAGTTTCATTCATTGCTCAAAGCGCGCAATGGGACACTTACGATTTCCCCGATTGGGTCGCTCTTGAAAAGCGGCAAAAATGGAGCGGTCAAAAACAAAAATGGTTCTTATTTTTATACACCGGTTCGGATATAGAAAAAGATTTTAAGGTGCGCCGAGATCATGAATTTGACTCATTTCAATGGGTAGATGCCGATTTTCTGTTAGCACACATTGTTGATTTCAAAAAAGAAATTTATCGCCGGGTTTTAAAAGAATTCATGCCTGTTATCCGAAGCACCTGCCTATCGGCCGTTAAGCCCGCCGAACGATAAAGGACTCAAACAAGCTTTCCAATTTTTTCAAAAAAGCTGCATCTTGGTAAAAAGCCGTAATCGCAGCCGCCGGCGGTTCCGGCATACGTCCGTTTTCACACGGACGATATTCCTGCAACGCATACGTTTGCACGCCCTTTTGCGACAAATAAGAAGCCATTTCCCAAATATCTTCTTTTGTCACGACACGCGGATCCGTCGTTGTTCGGGCTTCAAACGGAATACCGGATTTTAATATCATATCCAACGATTTTTGAACAGCCTCACCGATTTTAAATTCAGGCTTGGTGCCGGATGCTTCGTGATATTTTGAAAAAGCCCCTTTGACATCCAACCCGATCCAAGATATATCCGGCAAAACTGCGGCCAATGCATCCGGCAAAGCTCCCGATGTGTGCAAAGCCACCTGATATCCCAATGATTTGATTTCCCGAATGGCCTGCGGCAGTTCTTTTTGAATAAGCGGTTCTCCGCCGCTCAACACAACGCCATCCAATAAATTCTGTCGAGATTTTAATAAATCAACGACTTCTTCCCACGTCACCTGCGTTTTCGTGGCAGGACTTTGCAGTTCCGGATTATGGCAATACGGACAATTTAACAAGCATCCCTGGCAAAAAATAACAGCCGATAATTTGCCCGGAAAATCAATCATGGTAAAAGGCAATAAACCGCCGACTTTAATCATCTTATCCTCTTAAAGGTAAAAAAACGCCCCGATCGGGGCGCTTTTCTTCTTTTTAACTTAACAGCCACGTTCATTCACGCATGCACAGCCGCCGACAACGGCAACCGCTTTAGCTTCTTTAAACCAAACGCGTTCGGCATATTCGCTTTGTTTACCTTTGTTGAAATGGCTGACCGGGCGGAAATAACCCATCACGCGTGTCCAGCATTCAACCGGTTGACGTTCTTCATCAGACAACAAGACTTCTACTTCTGCATTCATTTTTTATCTCCTCTTTTCAGTTTATCGTTTAAGATGCCGAAACCATTTTGCGTTTTTTCGCAATCAGTTCTTCATCACAAATGGGGCAGAACTTATGTTCCCCAGCCAAGTAGCCATGCTTCGGACAAATCGAGAAAACAGGCGTGATTGTCACGTATGGCAAATGATAGTTTTCAAGCACGCGGCGAATAAAGGCTTTACATGTATCCGAATTGGAAATCCGTTCACTCATGTACAAGTGTAAAACCGTACCGCCCGTGTATTTTGTCTGCAAGGTATCTTGCAAATTCAACGCTTCAAACGGGTCATCCGTATAACCGGACGGCAATTGAGACGAGTTCGTGTAATAAGGTGCCTCATGCGTTCCGGCCTGAATAATATCCGGGAAGCGTTTTTGGTCTTCACGCGCAAAGCGATAAGTCGTCCCTTCCGCCGGCGTTGCTTCCAAATTATACATATGTCCCGTTTCGGATTGGAATTGAATCATCTTTTCCCGAATGTGATCCAATAACCGGATCGCAAACTTCATCCCTTCCACATCCGTAATGTCATGTTCGTCATTCGTAAAGTTGCGGATCATTTCGTTAATCCCGTTCACACCGATTGTCGAGAAGTGATTCCGCAATGTCCCCAAATACCGTTTCGTAAACGGGAACAAGCCCGAGTCCATATGCGACTGAATGACTTTGCGTTTGATTTCCAAGGAAGTTCGCGCCAAATCCAATAACTCATCCAATCGTTTGATCAAAGCTTCTTCATTGCCTTTGTACAAATATCCGAGCCGCGCACAGTTAATCGTCACGACACCGATCGAACCTGTTTGCTCGGCCGACCCGAACAATCCGTTCCCTTTTGCCAACAATTGAGACAAATCCAACTGTAACCGGCAACACATCGACCGCACTTGTTTCGGTGACAGGCTGGAATTAATAAAGTTTTGGAAATACGGTAATCCGTATTTGGCGGTCATTTCAAACAACCGATTCGTATTTTCCGCATTCCATGGGAAATCTTTGGTAATATTATAAGTCGGAATCGGGAACGTAAACGGACGCCCGTGCGCGTCTCCGGCCGTCATAACTTCAATATACGCCCGGTTGATCATATCCATTTCCGTTTGCAGTTCACCATACGTAAACGACATTTCTTCACCGCCGATTATCGGATGAACGCCGCGTAAATCCTCCGGACAAACCCAGTCAAACGTCAAGTTCGTAAATGGTGTTTGTGTCCCCCACCGAGACGGCACGTTTAAGTTATAAATAAACGATTGCATCGCTTGTTTGACGGCTTCATAAGACAAGTTATCCTTGCGGATAAACGGCGCCAAATAAGTATCGGCAGAACTGAACGCCTGCGCGCCGGCCCATTCATTTTGAAGCGTTCCCAAGAAATTGACCATCTGCCCGAAAGCCGTATCTAGATGCTTCGGCGGCATGGATTCCACTTTGTTCGAAACACCGTTAAACCCTTCGATCAACAACGTTTTCAAAGACCACCCGGCACAATACCCGGATAACATATCCAAATCGTGAATATGATAATCACCGCATTTGTGCGCTTCCCCGACTTCTTTCGGATACACATGATTTAACCAGTAGTTGGCAATCATTTTCCCGGAAATATTCAAAATCAAACCGCCCAGAGAATACCCTTGATTCGCATTCGCTTTGACGCGCCAATCAGACCGATCCAAATATTCGTTAATGGAAGAAATAACATCAACAACCGTCTTTTTGTCCTGCCGGCCGCGTTCCCGTTGTTCGCGGTAAACGATGTAAGCCCGCGCCGTCTTGTAATAGTTGGCCGAAATCAAACATTGTTCAACCACATCTTGAATTTGTTCGATTTGAGGTGCCGTCCCGTGCGCAAACCGATGTTTTAAAACTTTAACAACTTGATTCGCCAACAGCCATGCTTCATCCAAACCGAATTCACCGGTCGCCTGTCCGGCTTTTTCAATCGCCTTGACAATT